>NZ_JAZGJN010000293.1:0-156479 GCF_038085095.1 Photorhabdus sp. P32
CGGATAAACATGAATTTCGAGACAAAGTGTTCAAATTTTTCACTACAACGCTACCTGATATAGCGGACTCGCTGACGTCCAGAATTAACGACCATTTTCAGGTGCTAAAAACTGCATTTTGAAGTTTATTGGGTATATACCCTATGGATTTCAAGATGCATCGCGACGGCAAGGGAACGAATCCCCGGGAGCATAGATAACTATGTGACTGGGGTGAGCGAGCGCAGCCAACAAAGAGGCAACTTGAAAGATGACAGGTATATAGGTTTTTCTAAATACTTAATTTACTGCCAACGTCGGTAAACTCACGGGCAAAAAATAATTATTGGCTCTTTCCATTGACCTAGCCAATATGAACAGAATATCTACTAATGTACTCAAATAAAGGCCATATAATTAATATGGTAAATCATGTTGAGATGGAGCTAAAAATACAGCACCAGATATTACTGTCTGAGCAACCCCTTAATCGAAAAATGCTATCTGCTCTCAAGAGCGACAGTATGTTTTTACATCCAATTTTCGATAGTTTTTGACATTTTTACGAGATTCACTTAGATCAAATTTATGTATAAATATTTTAATAGGGATGTAATGAATTTCTATAAAAATTAAAAAATTTATACAGGATTATATCGGATCACATTAAAAAAATGGAAAGTCAATGGAAATGTTATCTACTGAAAGAAAATACGTAAAAGAAACGAATAATCAAATATTATCAGTCAATTCAGCATTGTTACACGAAAATTCAGCATTATTTACCGTTCAAGGTGAAACCTCTCGTTGTAACCAAATTATTCAGAGAGGTGATCATGCATTAGTAGGGATCAGCCCCTTTAACTCGCGTTTCTCAAAAGACTATGTTATGGACCTTATTCGGTGGTCAAATCATTACTTCCAACAAGTCGATATATTGTTACCTTGTGAATGTGAAGCTTCACGCCTCTTAGTCGCTAGTGGAACTGAGAAAGCTAAGGCTATCAAGAAAACACATCGCGAAATTAAACGTCATTTACGTAACCTTGATGATGCTATTTCCATGACAAAGTTAAAAAGTAAGCAAATCAGAATTATCCAATTTAGTGACTTTGCACTAAACCACGACTACCAATCTCTTAAAACACAAGTTGAAAACGCTTTCAATGAATCAGAATCTTTTAAAAAAATCTGCCTTGATATGTCCTTCCAAGCCGTAAAAGGGCGACTAAAAGGTACTGGACAATACTTTGGTCAAATTGACCTACAATTAGTATATAAAGCATTACCATATATTTTCTCTGAAATTCCCTTTTACCTCGATACATCTCGATTACTTGGAGTAAAGTCTTCTACATTGCTCTATCACCGCCCTTGGCCAATCGGAAAAGGATTATTTAGTGGTAGTTATCCTATCCAAGTAGGAGATAAACAAAGTTACGGAATCGTCACTCAATTATAAAATACACAGAATTTTATGAGATAGTAGCTGTATTAAGGCTAATAGGCTCTTAGTACTAAATATCATTTAGAAAGGAAGAAAAATAATGGCTAAATTAAGTTCTTTCAACATCCAAGATCCAAAATTTATAAAAAATCCTTACGATTTTTACGACATCTTACATAAACAAGATTTAGTTTATTTTGATCAATCCCGATACGGCTATTTTATTGGCAAATATGAGGATGTTGAAACTATTTTAAAATCCTCACGTTTCAATACAAAGCCATTAACTGAACCGGAATCTGTTATGGGGGATCGCGTTCTTATTCAAATGGAAGGTAAAGAACATGCGTGTAAACGAAAACTCATGATTCAAGGGCTTTTAAAAGATTATTTTAATAGTCACTACAAACCCATGATTCGAAATATTACAGAAGATCTCTTACGACCTCATATAGAAAAAGGAAATATAGATCTTGTTAATGACTTTGGCAGCGATTACGCCGTATTAGTTACATTAGGTATTCTTGGATTGCCAAATGATAACTATCTTGACATAGCTGAATGGCACAGGGGTATCACCAATTTTGTTACCCATTTTGACCAAACAGAGCCAGAAAGAATATACAGTCTCGAATGTGGCCAGAAATTGATTCGCTTACTAAATCCTATAGTAGATCAGAGACGGTGTCATCCCGGTAAGGATATTATATCTATATTTTGTCAAGATACAGAGATGTCCAAAAGTGAAATTACAGCATTGAGTTTAAATATTCTATTAGCGGCGATAGAACCTGCTGACAAAATATTAGCAATGATGTTTAATCACTTAATATCTAATCCAGATATGCTTGAGGCAGTGATTAAAGATCGCAGTCTAATTCGAGACGCATTTGAAGAAACTTTGCGTCTGACGCCACCAGTACAGTTAATTCCAAGAGAAGCGAATGAAGATATCACTATTTCTGGTATCGATATTCCCAAAGGCACTTCAGTATTTTGTATGATTGGCGCCGCTAATCGTGATCCATCGGTTTTTCACAAACCAAATGAATTCGATCTACATCGAAGAAAGAATGCAACTTCGCAACAGCAAGCAAATCGAAAGAGACATTTAGCTTTTGGTGCAGGGACTCATGCTTGTATTGCGGCCGCATTTTCATTTAGTCAGTTGGAAGTTTCATCCAATATTATTTTGGATCGCCTGCACAATTTACGTTTTGCGGATAACTATCATTATCAAGAAGTAGGAGTGTATACACGAGGGCCTTCCAAACTCCTTTTGAATTTTGATCCAAAAATATCGTCTATTTCAGAGAATGGTAGCTCTGATTTGAAAATCACTATGGGGATGATGGAATAGGAACATAAAGTTCAGAAGATCCATCTAAATACTGATAAAGGGATGCCGGAAGTGGGCATCCCTTGAAATAGTCAGGAGATACCTGCACTTATTATAGAAAAGAGTTAAAACTGACTACCTTATACATTGACGCCTTGATGCTCAATGTATATGATGCCGTTATGAACAAATCGAAGAAAACACTTAACACTGTTGGGCGAACAACAGTGGACTACACTGATCGAATGTATTGGAATGGCATCATTAAGATGAGCTTATCCAAGTTTTTCATTCTCAGCGCCCTACAACAACGGCCTATGCACGGTTACGAAATTGCCCGTGAGGTTGAACGTTCTACCCAAGGGTGTTGTTCACCTACTGAAGGTACAATTTATCCGGTGCTGCGTGAATTTGAGCAGGGAGAATATGTCACGGTACACAATGAAACCGTTGCAGGCCGTGGACGCAAGGTATACACATTAACCGACAAAGGGCGCAAAGCTTTTGCTGTCGCTGTAGAAGCTTGGATGGAAGTTGCTACACATATCAATCGTCAGCAATGACGGTTTTTTTTAACTCAATACATTGACCATCTATGCATTGATCAGGAATATGAGGAATCTATTGTAAATCTGGCGCCAAAATTACCGAAACATCATATCAGCCTGCTGATGATTTAATTCAAAGGAGATAAATATGAATGAACAATCATTTAAACAGAGGATTGAAGAGGTACAACATTATTATGGCAAAACCCTGTCTAGTAGAGAGGATCTTGCTATAAATGTATGCACGGTAGACAACACCACTTCAGACAGAATCAAAGAAGTTCTTAAACTTATCCATCCTGATGTACAGAGCCGTTTTTATGGTTGTGGTACGCCTTTTCCTCCCTTGCTAGAAGGAACGACAGTATTAGACTTGGGATGTGGGAGCGGGCGGGACTGTTTTATTCTATCTCACCTCGTAGGTACTGAAGGTAAAGTTATTGGTATTGATGCAACGACAGAACAAATCGAGTTTGCCCAGAGTTTTGTGGATTATCATCGTCGAACCTTTAACTATCCATCCACCAATGTGCATTTTCAACAAGGCTATATCGAGTCACTAGAGGAACTTGATTTACCACCTGAAAGTATAGACGTTATCGTCTCAAACTGTGTCATCAACCTATCTATATCCAAAGCAAGCGTGTTGGCAGGTATGGCTCGTTTACTCAAACCTGGCGGTGAAATCTATTTTTCTGACATTTTTTTAGATAGAAGGCTAGAGCAATCACTGAAAAATGACTCACAAATTGTTTGTGAATGTATCGGTGACGCGATGTACTTTGAAGATTTCATACGGCTGGCAAGAACAGCCGGTTTTCATGATGTTCGTGTCATTAATAGCAATTTGAAATCTATAAATAATAAGGAGATCGAAGCGAAGCTAGGCGGGGCAAAACTGTATTCAATGACGTTAAGGCTGTTCAAATTAGACTTGGAAGATCGCTGCGAGGACTATGGTCAAATTGCAATTTATAAAGGCAATTTACCAGATGCGCCTGATCAATTTGTGCTTGATCGAGAACATATTTTTGAAACCGGCAGAGCTGTCCCCGTATGCCGCAATACTGCCGATATGATCACCAAAAGTCGTTACCATACACTCTTTGATTTAATTGGCGATGGGAAAAAACACTATGGTCTTTTCAATTGTGGAAAGCCGAACAATTTTGATACTGATATCAATGTTATGCAAATCTATGCGCCAAGCGGCTGTAACTGTTAGAGTAAACGCCAGATGACAAAAAGCCCTACAGCAATCACTGTAGGGCTTTTCTATTTTCTTTAAGTCTGCGGCTTATTTGACGTCCACAAACTCTAAATTGGTCGGCGAGAGAGGATTCGAACCTCCGACCCACTGGTCCCAAACCAGTTGCGCTACCAAGCTGCGCTACTCGCCGAAAACGAGGCGAATCTTACTGCGCTCGCTATAGGCCGTCAATACCTTTTTAATAATCATAAGTTAGTTGCTGATAAAAACAACTGAAACTCAGCTATGTCGAGCACCCTCAATCCGTAGAAGTAAAAACTACGGTTCCGACGATTATATTTCCCAACCGTCAGAACCGATTATTTCAAATCACTATTGCAATAACGAAATATCAGCAACTCTCAGGAACAGAGCACGCAATTCACTTAACAGAGTTAAGCGATTCACCCTCACCTGTTGGTTTTCATCCATTACCATCACATTGTCAAAGAAAGCATCGACAATTTCTCTCAAAGACGCCAATTCAACCAGCGCTTCCTGATAGCATCCTTCAGCAAATAAAGGCGCCAGTTTATCCTGTAAAGCCACCAGATGTGTTGCCAGTTTCACCTCTTCCGGCGCTTTCAGCGCAGAAACATTTACTTTTTCATTCAACGTCTCTTCAGACTTTGCCAGAATGTTAGAAACACGCTTATTCGCGGCTGCCAACGCAGTGGCTTCATCCAATGTGCGGAAGTGTGTCACCGCTTTAACGCGGGCATCAAAATCAGCCGGTTGGGTTGGACGACGCGCCAATACCGCCTGAATAGTATCAATGCTGTAGCCTTGCTCCTGATACCAGGCCCGGAAACGGCCAAGCATAAACTCAACTACGTCATCTGTAACCTTGGCATTTGTCAGCTTATCGCCATACAAACGAACCGCTTCTTCCGTCAATGCTTGCAAATCCAGCGGCAATTTTTTCTCGACGATAATACGCAGAGCGCCTAACGCAGCACGACGCAGCGCAAACGGATCTTTATCGCCTTTCGGATGCTGACCAATGCCAAAAATACCCGCCAGAGTATCCATTTTGTCAGCAATCGCTAACGCACAAGAAACGCCAGTAGAAGGCAGTTCATCACCGGCAAAACGCGGTTGATACTGCTCATTCAATGCCAGAGCAACATCCTCTGCTTCACCATCATGACGGGCGTAATGCATTCCCATCACGCCTTGCGTATCGGTGAACTCAAATACCATGTTGGTCATCAAATCACATTTGGACAACAAACCAGCACGGGTAGCATGATTCACATCAGCGCCGATTTTATCTGCAATCCAACCGGCCAACGCCTGAATACGATCGGTTTTATCACGCAAAGTACCAAGTTGCTTCTGGAACAAAACCGTCTCCAGGCGAGGTAGATTATCTTCCAAACGCTGTTTACGATCCGTCTTAAAGAAAAATTCTGCATCAGCCAAACGTGGACGGACTACCTTTTCATTACCAGTAATGATTTGCTGTGGATCAGAAGAGTCAATGTTAGCAACAAAAATAAAGTTAGCCATTAACTTGCCAGCGTTGTCGTAAACCGGAAAATATTTCTGGTCGCCTTTCATGGTGTAAACCAACGCTTCTGACGGCACTGCAAGGAATTTCTCTTCAAATTTCGCCGTCAGCACAACCGGCCATTCAACCAATGAAGTGACTTCTTCCAGCAGACTGTCACTGATATCAGCAACGCCGCCTAGCTTAACCGCCGCTTGCTCTACATCCTGCTTAATCAGTGTCTTGCGGATTGTATAATCTGCAAGCACTTTACCGCGTTGTTGCAAAATCGCCGGATACTGTTCTGCATCATCAATCGTAAACTCAGGTTCACCCATAAAACGGTGACCACGAATGACACGCGCAGATTTAATACCCAGAACCTCGCCTTCAATCAGTTCATTACCAAATAACATGGTAACGGTATGAACTGGGCGAACAAACTGAGTCTCTTTATCGCTCCAGCGCATCAGTTTAGGAATAGGCAACTTATTTAGCGCACTGTTGACCATCGCCGCCAGCAACTCTTTGACACTGCGCCCTTTAACCAGAGCGCGATACAATAACCATTCGCCTTTATCTGTCACTAAACGTTCAGCCTGAGCAGCCGTGATACCACAACCGCGAGCCCAACCCTCAGCCGCTTTTGTCGGTTTACCCTCAGCATCAAATGCCTGAGCAATCGCTGGACCGCGCTTTTCTACTTCACGATCAGCTTGCGCCTCATCCAAATTAGCAACTTTCAATGCCAGACGGCGCGGCGTTGCAAACCAGCTCACTTCGCCATACGCTAAGTTCGCGTTATCCAACTCCGCCGCAAAATTAGCAGCAAATGCTTCAGCCAATGAACGAAGAGCCTTCGGCGGCAACTCTTCGGTGCCGATTTCCACCAGGAAAGTCTGTTGAGTCATGACAGCCTCTTAGTTCTGATTCTTGTTACACATAGGGAAGCCTAACGCCTCACGGGAGGCATAATAAGCTTCTGCAACCGCTTTGGTCAGGGTGCGGATACGCAGGATATAACGCTGACGTTCAGTCACCGAGATGGCTTTACGAGCATCCAGCAAGTTGAATGTATGACCCGCCTTGAGAATACGTTCATAAGCCGGCAACGGTAGCGGCGTTTCTAATGCCAGCAAATCCTGAGCCTCTTTTTCATATTGTTCGAAGCAGGTAAACAGGAAATCGACATCCGCATGTTCAAAGTTATAGGTAGATTGTTCCACCTCATTTTGGTGATAAATATCGCCATAGGTAGTTCTACCCAACGGGCCATCGCACCAAACCAGATCATAAACGCTGTCTACGCCTTGGATATACATTGCCAGACGCTCAAGACCGTAAGTGATCTCACCCGTGACCGGTTTACACTCAAGGCCACCTACTTGTTGGAAGTAAGTAAACTGAGTCACTTCCATCCCATTAAGCCACACTTCCCAACCCAATCCCCAGGCGCCTAACGTTGGGTTTTCCCAGTTATCTTCAACAAAACGGATGTCATGAACCGTTGGGTCTAATCCTAGCTCCTTCAGAGAACCCAGATATAACTCCTGAATATTATCTGGAGATGGTTTAATAATGACTTGAAACTGATAGTAATGTTGTAAACGGTTAGGGTTTTCACCATAACGGCCATCGGTCGGACGGCGAGAAGGTTGCACATAAGCGGCGGCAATTGGCTCTGGGCCAAGTGCACGCAGGCAAGTTATTGGATGAGAAGTACCCGCACCGACTTCCATGTCCAATGGTTGGACAATGGTACAGCCTTGGCGCGCCCAATAATCCTGCAATGTCAGGATCAGCCCCTGAAAGGTCTTGGTATCAAACTTTTGCATGTTGGATCCGCACGCGATACATATGAATTTGAAAGGAAGCTGGTCAGTATACCCTTTGACCTTAAGATATACAGCCCTGAATTCGCTCTTAATTTCGCCCTGAAATAAAAAAATCTCAATTTGGTTATTTTACTTGTATATCTATACAGTTAAGGTACTGTCAATTCCTAACCACTCATACTGAAAGTAACGACTATGGAATTAACACGCTGCCATTGGGTTACCTCTGACCCGGAATATCTGGCCTACCACGACAATGAATGGGGGAAGCCGCTAAAAGATAGCCAAAAGTTGTTTGAAATGATTTGCTTGGAAGGGCAACAATCTGGACTATCATGGCTGACTATTCTGAAAAAACGTGAAGGCTATCGTAAATGTTTCCATCAATTTGATCCGGCAAAAATTGCTGTCATGGATGAAAATGATGTAGAACGACTAATGCTTGATCCCGCTATTATCCGTAACCGCGCCAAAATTAACGCTATTATCAACAATGCGCGCGCCTATCTTAAGATGCAGCAACAAGGAGAAGAATTCAGTACTTTTATCTGGCGCTTCGTCGATAACAAACCCATTATTAATCAGTGGGAAACGAGCACAGAAGTACCGGTAAAAACAGAGATTTCAGAAGCGTTATCACAAGCGCTGAAAAAGAGGGGATTCAAATTCATCGGCAGCACTACTTGCTATGCATTTATGCAAGCTACTGGTTTGGTCAATGACCATACAATAAACTGTTTATGTAGAAAATAAATTCAGTGAATTACTATCGCACTTAAGATTAATATGCATAATAAAGCTGGATGTTAACCAAACATTCAGTTCTTTGTTTTAAATGCTAAATTAAACGCAATATTAAATAACCAATAGTCATAATTTTCCAGATTGCACCCCAATAATGCGCGGAGTATGGTGTTATGTCTGTTAATCCAAACAACACACCGACAACGAACGTGGCTATGATTTTTTCTCAATTTGGTAACAAATTCACACAAGATGCAGGCATAACCCGCCTGATGAATGACCTTAATCAAGGGTTGAGGACGCCTGGCGCAATTATGTTAGGCGGCGGCAACCCGGCACATATCCCGGAAATGGATGACTATTTTCAGCAACTACTGACAGAGATGGTCGCCAACGGCCAACTCACTGACACGCTATGCAACTATGATGGGCCTCAAGGAAAGGACACATTAATTCAAGCATTGGCAGAGATGTTGCGCGAAAAATTAGGTTGGGAGATTGGTACACAAAATATTGCCCTGACCAATGGCAGCCAAAGTGCATTCTTCTATCTATTTAACCTGCTGGCTGGACGCAGCGAAGATGGCTCTGTGCGCAAGGTGCTGTTTCCGCTAGCGCCGGAATATATTGGTTATTCTGACTCAGGGCTGGATGAGGGCTTATTTGTCGCCAATAAACCCAATATTGAATTATTGCCAGAAGGCCAGTTCAAATATCATGTTGATTTTGACCATCTCAATATTACCGAAGATATTGGCCTGATCTGTGTTTCTCGCCCAACCAACCCAACGGGTAACGTTATCACTGATGAAGAGTTACAACGGTTAGATTATCTGGCTCAACAACACCAAATTCCATTGCTCATCGATAATGCTTACGGCGTGCCATTCCCAGGTATTATTTTTAGCGAAGCTACACCATTGTGGAATCCCAATATTATTCTGTGCATGAGTTTATCCAAATTAGGGTTGCCGGGTTCACGCTGTGGAATCATTATCGCTAACGATAAAATCATCAATGCCGTCAGTAACATGAATGGCATCATCAGTCTTGCGCCGGGTGGTGTGGGCCCCGCAATGGCATTGGAAATGATCCGCCGTAATGACTTGCTTCGTTTGTCACAAGAAATTATCCGCCCGTTCTACCAACAACGGGTTCAAGATGTGATTCAGATTATCCGTCGTTATCTGCCGGCAGAACTTTGCCTGATCCATAAACCAGAAGGCGCCATTTTTCTGTGGCTATGGTTCAAAAACTTGCCGATAACCACAGAAACGCTCTATCAAAGACTGAAAAAACGTGGTGTGTTAATGGTTCCAGGCCACTATTTCTTCCCCGGGCTGGAACAAGACTGGCCGCATACCCATGAATGCATGCGTATGAATTATGTTCCTGATCCGGAAAGTATTGCCAAAGGGATTGCGATTCTGGCAGAAGAGATTGAGCGAGCACATCAGCAAGCAGCTTAAGATCACTAAAATAAATAGTAAAAGCCCACCTCCCTAGGAGTTGGTTTAAGGATGACAATAAAAAAGCTCCTGCTCGGAAAGACAGGAGCCAAATGACAACGAGGACTTTACATAATTATTCTCAGAATTTGTAGAATGCTTTGTGCATTAAGAAGAGTGAAAGAAACACTCCCTGTTTACCTACTCTCCTTAAGCAGCCCCTATTCAATCAGAAATTTCTAAATCCAATGCCTTGAATAGGCGGGTTTTTGTGCGTTTACTGATGGCTAATGTGAGGCCCATCTGAATCCATACGGAATTTTATCGCTTCAATGGGATTTGGCGGATCAATCGGGAAATGTTCAGTCTCATAAGCCTCAATCAGCAAGACCATGACTTCCATATAATCAAATTCAGGAGATCCAATTTCAGGCTGATTATCAAACAATAGCGAGATGGATTTTAAAGCTGCCTTGTAATCCTGTTCTGTTCTGATTGGTTTAACATTCATAGCTTACTCCGACTCAATTGTATTGGCGTCTATCGCATCATATTCTTGATGTATTCTAACAAATTTCACATACAGCCAGCCAATCGGGTAAAAAATGCAAACAATTAAGCGATAGTTGTTACCTTTGATATTAAATAGCTGTTATGTAGTTAAGCCTATAAACTATAAGGACTTATCACCCTAGAAAGGAGCACAACACTCTTTAGAACCTTATTATTAACAGACAAAAGCCAAATTGTTTTAGTCTCAAAAATTACTTAAGTTATAGGCTATTCAAATTATTATGACGACTTACATTATTTTTTATTAGTCAAAAAACAGAAAAAAATCCTGTTACATAAAAAATTCACGACTTTTTGATGTCAATGCTATGGTCAACGTTGCGTGACGTGATTATAGTGATTGATGTCAAAACCCTTCGTTAAGGGATTTGGAGAAATTTGGGGAAATAAAGATCACCCAACAAACTCAAGAACGGGCGAACTATTTCAGCGGATTAGCCATACGAGATCGATAGAACCGATGAAGAGTAATAAACTAATTCTATTTTGCGTCATATTAGGATGGCTGTTAATCAGCGGGTGTACCAGCATCATGACACATTCAGGGCCAAGTCGCGGTTATTATCCCGGAGCTAAAGCCAACATTGAAATGTTAAAAGACCAAGAGACAGGTTGGGTAATGAAACCATTACTCGCGATTGATCTGCCTTTTTCCGCGATATTAGATACTCTGTTATTACCTTATGACTATATAAAATCTGACGAAGATCAATCAGCAAGTTCACCAAAAGAGCGAATTGAAAAAATAGAAAAAGCACAACATCAAACCAAAAACAATTAATTGATAATCCGTTCCGGTTTATTTATTGCCACCAGCAGAAAATGAACTGGCGGCAAATATATTTATTTCAATCCGGTTTCCACCAGGAAAATTTGCATATAACCATCGACTTCACGCGTAAATGCAACATAACGGCTATCCGGTGAAATCACAACCGCCTCAGCAGCAGGCGCTTTTTCTGTACGCTTCGTCAAACGTTGCATCTGACCATTTTGTACATCGCATAGCATCACACTGTTATCACAAATAAAAGCAACATACTGACCACGGCTTTCCCAACTAAAAGCAGATTGAATGCCACAATGACTGTGCGTTATCTGACGCGGTTCTCCGCCATTTGGCGATATTGTCCATAGTTGGACAATGCCATTGTCATCTTTCATCAGAAAACCAATCTGCTCACCATCCGGTGAGGTCCACAGCCAGTGACGTGGATTATTCACTACCCCAGGCCAACGCTTATGACTGGTAAATGTCAGACGACGCTGCATGATATTAGCAGGCGGCGCGGGTAACGTTGTTTCCGTACCTTGCAGTGGTTTTTCCCCTGCTATTGCATAATCAGTATCCTGTTCGGGTAAATCAACAATATAGACTTCCGGTACCTTTTCTCCTGTTGCAGAGATAGTATCGCCAATAAATGCCAACGCCCAACGCTGCCAATTTCCATCCGCTTTACGATATCCTGCTTGACCTATCCAGCACTCCTCATAGGCACGGTTAATCTCATCACTATCTGGCTCCGGTTGAGATGTTGTAGTACTGACGACAACGGAGAAATAGCTACCATCATATTCACGAGGATGTTGTTTAGGCGGTTCAACTGATTTGAGGGGCACAGCAACGGCGATGTTGCGTAAATCCAGCGCGGGATCAAGCTCATGCATAACATGGTCGTTATAAGTAAAACTCAGACGACTACCATCCGGGCTGAATACATGAACATGACTGCCTCCACGCAGCGCTCCCGGCGTATAAGGAGCAGTAATATCCATTGCATCCAGCGTAACCGCTTTTCCCGGCGCATCCTCACTGACAATCACGCCCCGCCGATGATGAAAATCATAATGCCATTGCTCATCTGGAAATTCAGGCCCATGAATAAACGCATACCGGATAGGTTCTGTTGGGCTGACTGTCACCACGCCAACATGAGCTCCATCCTTGGCCTGATAGATAATTTCTGTTTTGCCGCTGTATACATGAATTTTTTCTATCGTTAAACCGGTAAAAGAAGCGCCGTGAGGACGAACATCATAAGCTAACCACTGGCTGTCTGGTGTCCAGACATTAATATTGGTAAGCTGGCGACTACGATGATCAAACGTGATTTGCCATTCCTGAAAGGCCATTTTATTATCCTTATATCAGGTTTTTTCGGATAAATAATATTAATCCGAAATAGATGGAACTAAAAAATTTCAGTCGAGACTTTACCACTTCGACATTACTCTTACTTTTTTATGCTGCGCACATTTTATTATCTATGTTACTAAGTGTTCTTTATATCATTGGGATTACCGCTGAAGCGATGACCGGCGCTTTAGCTGCGGGCCGCCGTAAAATGGATATGTTCGGCGTGATTATTATTGCTTCTGTAACGGCAATTGGCGGCGGCTCCGTTCGGGACATGCTTCTCGGGCACTATCCCCTCGGTTGGGTTGAACACCCTGAATATATCGTTACCGTTGCCTGTGCCGCCGTAATCACCACTTGGGTTGCCCCCATGATGAAGCATTTACGCCGTCTGTTTCTGATCCTTGATGCCATTGGTCTGATTGTCTTCTCCATTATTGGTGCGCAGATTGCTCTGGATATGAACTATAGCCCAATAATCGCCTCCATTGCCGCGGTTATCACCGGTGTTTTCGGCGGCGTGCTACGCGATATGCTGTGTAACACCATTCCATTGGTTTTCCAGAAAGAGATTTATGCCGGCGTCTCTTTTGCCGCCGCTTGGTTATATATTGGTTTACAGCACACGCCATTACCGCTGGATGGCATTGTTTTGATTACCCTGATCGTCGGCCTGACAGCAAGATTGGTTGCTATTCGCTACCGCCTTGGATTACCTGTCTTTAATTATGAACATTCTGATCACTGAGCCATACCAACGGGGTTCGGCCCAACCCCGTTTTCCCGATCAAACCCCTTGATTCCTGCCACTGACAGTTTCTCGGCAATTGCTTTAATCTGCGTGTCATTGACAAAATCAGACAACTTTTTCACTTGCCCGCGAGTGAATTGCTGTTTTAACTGTGCTCCGGCTAATTTCTGCTCCAATTGCTGCCAGTGATCAACATCGTCAGATAGCTTATCCATATAAGGCACTCCAATGCCTTTCATCCAATAGGAAAAAGGTTGATTCTTTGCCTTACTGAATTGTGAATACATAGCCTGTGCCCGTTTATCACCGATTCCTGGTAAAGCGGCAATATCTTGAACTGAGAGCGTTAACCAACCGGTTAAATCAGTAACTAACTTCTGTTCACTCAGCATTGCCCAACTACCGCTACTGACACCTGTCATATGCAAATGTTCACCAAGCCATTTCAGCCGGGCATTAAACTGTTGTTCACAACCTGCCGTTAACGTCAGGCAACTCAACGCATGATAACGCTGCTTATCTGGCGGCTGAATATTCTGACGCTCTTTGATCCGCCACACCACCTGAGCTAATTTCGGGATACCATGACCCGCAAGTGTAAGAGTCACCCGATCCCCCGGCAACACATCCAACTGTTGCCAACGACGGACTGAACCAATATTAACTCGGCTGACTTGTCGGTCATCCAGTTTTACCTTATCTAGCCCAAGCACAACTGAGATTTTGCCCGTTCTGCCAATAGTAAAGCTCACTTCCCTGACTTGTGTGACCTGATGGCGTAAAGGGTGTTTCCATGCCACAGCCCAACTGTTGGAGCCAGACCGCCATTGATTCCCTTTAGGTTCAATTTCCTGTTTCAGCACGATACCGTCTGTAGCGAAAGGCATAGGTTGCTCAAAATAATGCATCCGCAGTTTCTGTACCTGCTCTGGCCTCTCTATTTTATGGCTATAGCGAAGCGCGAATGGAAAACCCATACTCGCCAGTTTCTGCAATTTACTTTCCATATCCACAGGGCCATCCGGCCAGCTCCAGATAAACACACCGATTTGCTTTAATTCTGGCGAATGCTCCTTGCGCATCATCAAACCCGCAACACGATTACGAGCGCCATCACTGCCGGACAATTGCTGTCTATGCCCCTCTTTATGCAGAAAAAGCTCGCCTTGCAACACCAGATCAAATGGAGCATTTTCTATATTTTGGGGAATATCGGGAATATGTCGGCTTTTCGCTGTCCAGTCTACTCCTGCGGAACCATTGCCTCGGCTAATTAATGAAACTAATTTCCCATTCTGATAAACCAGTGTTACCGCCACGCCATCAATCTTTGGCTGTAACCAGACAGGTAATCTGCCGTGCAGCCATCGGTTAATTTCCCACTCGTCTTTCAGTTTGCTTAATCCGGTATGAGCAACTGGATGAACCAGCTTATTATCGGGAAAAACTTCTACAGGAAAATCTGAATGAGGCGCCTGTTTCAGGCAGAGTTGCCAATGAATTAACTCCGCCATTAATTGATCATAAACTTCATCATCGATCTCGCTGATCCCTTTCTGACGATAAAGTTGATCCCATTGAGCCATCTGTTGCATCAGACTTTTTGTTTCATGTTGCAATTTGTCCTGCGACCATGCAGGACAATCTTTCTCTGTATTCAATGTTTCAGCCGCAACTATCGGTGTACTGAAAACAATAAACAGAATCAATATCAATAAATTAAGCATCCGTTGCTCCCTTGCTATCCATGTATAACAGCAAAATAGAGGATAAAGAGATGCTATCCAAGGCAGAGATAATAACTTTGCGAAGCGGTTCGAAGAATAACTGCCTGAACCCCCAAAGTAACAGACTTTTTTATATACTGCACAAAACAGATAATTACGGTGAGAACCTGACTCATTTAACTATTTATTGCATTGCAATTAATAATTAAATTCTAAGTCTTTCAAGAAGCAGGATACTTGATTGTTTTTCCGTTACCCATCATACTTATGCGCATACCTTTGCGCATAGGAGTAAACACCATGAATACCGTTACCTCTCCCCGTAACAGCACCAAAAGAAGCACCAACGTGTACCTGACGGCTTCACTGGTCGATAAAGCCCATAGTATGGACATGAATCTCTCAGCAACACTAGATATTCTTCTGGCGCAGGCTATAAAAGCCAAACAGGATGAGAGAGAGAAAGAGAAAGAAGATATGCAGGCTATGAACATATTCATGGCGAAAGCTGGAATGCTCACAGACGATGAATTTTTCGGGAGCCTGTAATGCCACAGCAATTTGATGTGTATCGTAATCCATCGGCCAAAACAAACAGGCTTTGGCCGTTTTACCTTATTATCCAGAATGATTATTTTGATGATTTAACAACAAGGATTATTGTTCCTCTGGTATCTAAAAATGACATTAGCCTCAACCAGAAAAGAATCACCCCTCAGGTGGTCATTAATAATAATAGTTATTATATATTTACACCGGCAATAACGTTTCTGGATGCAAAAAAAATCAACAAATCAGATTTTGTATGCAACGTAGCCTCATCCAGAAATGAAATTATCTCAGCCCTCGATGCTATCATAACGAACACCTGAACCCGCAAAGAGAAGAAAAGAGAAGAAAGATAACTAGAACCGTCAGACCCCTTCGTGCGGAGAATGTAAAAAATACCCGCTCAATCCGGGCAATTTTTCTCTGTATTCAATGTCTCATTGGCAACTATCGGTGTACTGAAAACAATAAACAGAATCAATATCAATAAATTAAGCATCCGTTGCTCCTTGGCTATCCATGTATAACGGCAAAATAGAGGATAAAAAGATACTATCCAAGGCAGAGATAATAACTTTGCGAAGCGGTTCGAAGAATAACTGCCTGAAATCCCGAAGCAACAGACTTTTTTATATACTGCACAAAACAGATAATTACGGTGAGAACCTGACTCATTTAACTATTTATTGCATTGCAATTAATAATTAAATGCATATGCTATCCAGAATACTTGCATATAAATAACTCAGGAGAACATTTATGGTCACAGAAACAATCGATCATCCCACACTAAATCGCCTAGTTGAAGCCGGCGCTGTTAACTCGGTACATGTGGTAGGTCATAACGATGGATGGGCTTTGATGGTGAAATATGGCACGGTGGAGCGTCCTCTGGTTGCCCAGCGCAGCCGTCAAGTACGCTTGTTCAAACGACTGGAAACCCTTGTCACCTATCTTAAAGACGTAGGCATTGCACAATTCAATGTAGATGCAGCCAACTATAATCTGGATACACCAACGAAAACGGCCCGTCCAGACCGTGCAGAAGCTCTGAAACGGGCGCATAAGGCTGCTGCTTATGATGCATGGTTCCGTAAACAAGTTCAGGCAGCTATTGATGATCCCCACCCCAGCGTTCCTCATGAGGAAGCTAAGGCACAGTTTGCAGCCAAAAAAGCGGCCCTACGTAAGGAGATATAATGGAGTTGGAATGGAAGCCAATGGCTTTGGCTGATCGTGAGGCTATTATGGAATATATCGCGCTGGATAATCCGCTTGCTGCAATTAAGCTCGATAATGAATTTGAAGTAACGGCAGAAACGGCCTGCCAACATCCCAATATGTATAAGCCTGGTAGGGTAAAAGGGACACGGGAAGCTGTCGTTCACCCCCATTACGTTATTATCTACCGGGTTCAGGGAAACCTTTTACAGGTACTCAGAGTGTTACATACTGCTCAGCAATGGCCTTAACTATACTATTCACGAGTATATACTCTATGGATTTCAAGATGCATCGCGACGGCAAGGGAGTGAATCCCCGGGAGCATAGCGAACTATGTGACCGGGGTGAACGAGTGCAGCCAACAAAGAGGCAACTTGAAAGATGACGGGTATATCTACAAGGTCCAAATATCATTGTCCTTCATGCATTTATTAAGAAAAACCAGAAGATATCTAAAAAGGATCTTGATCTCGCTTATGAACGAATGAAAGAGGTTACAAAATGAATAGCTTAAAGTCTCTAAAATCCAAAGCATTAGCTAACCCAGATGTAAAAGCTGAGTATGATGCGCTAGAGCCAGAATTCGAGCTAATTAATACTCTATTACGCATGCGGCGTGCTGCTGGTTTAACTCAAAATCAAGTTGCACAGCGTATGGGAACAAAAGAAGCGAATATTTCCAGGCTTGAAAAAGGAAATGGAAACCCAACACTTAAGACACTATTGAACTACGCCAAAGCTTGCAATTGTGAACTGCATTTTGGCTTCAAAACAACTTAATCCAAACGATATGAAAAACATCTTCGGGGGTTTTTCATATTTGTTTTCTTTTGTAACAACCAGATACATCCGCATTTTTCAATGATAGATTATGCAGAGTGAATTTTCTTGCTATATCATCGGGATTAACTACAGGAAGCTTACCGGTTAGATGACGTCGAACCAGTGTCGATTTGCCCGCTCCATTAGGTCCCGCGATAACCCATAGCTGAGGCCGATGAGTCATGCTTCCAAAACCTCAACCATTTGCTCTGTACCACTCATAAAACTAACTAATTCTCTAGGACCACCCGGGTATTCCTTGATAACCATCCCTGCTGGAGTATCAAACTCCGCATAATAAATTGGTTCACCAGAATTGAGGTGAGCACACGCCTCTGAACCATCGTCATTTGCCAATTGAGCATCGAAAATGGTCATAAAAGTTTGCTCTTGCACCGGTGACATTTCATCTAAATTTTGCAGTTCAAGCCTCATCACTGTACCCCCTGTCATTTGCACCACAAACTTATGACAGAATAAAATTAACTTAATGATATTAAGGCAATAACTGTTGATAAATTATACACCATAGAATGCAGTGTAAATTCCATTCTTACCCCGGACAACCTTTTTTATTCATTACTTTATTTTTCTTACACTATTTCTAACACATTCATCTAGTTACGGGTTAGTGATCGAAAGATCATAGCCCCTGAATATATCACCATGTAAAAAATACCCGCTCAATCAGGGTAACTTTTCCCTATGTCTAATGTTTCAGCCGCAACTATCGGTGTACTGAAAACAATAAACAGAATCAATATCAATAAATTAAGCATCCGTTGCTCCTTGGGCTATCCATGCATAACGGCAAAATAGAGGATAAAAAGATACCATCCAAGGCAGAGATAATAACTTTGCGAAGCGGTTCGAAGAATAACTAACTGAAATCCCAAGGTAATGGACTTTTTTATATACTGCATAGAGTAGATATCATGGTGAAAACCTGATGTATTTAATATTTGGTTCAGAGCTGCTATCAACAATCTCCGCCACTCGGGTTTTCATCGAAAACAGAGGTTTGACAACTTACAAACTTATCATATAAGATAAGTTTAAGGGCAATATTGAATATGAACTGGAACATTGAGTTCTATGATGGTGTCGAGGGTGTGATCCTAGATATGCCACCCGGAATTCAGGCACGTATGCTAAAACTGCTTGAGCTCATTGAAGAATATGGCGCTAATCTTGGAGAGCCACACACTAAGCCAATGGGAAAAGGCCTATTCGAGATTCGAGCCAAAGCGCAAGAAGGTATTGGACGCGGATTGTTTTGCTACCTACAAGGTCCAAATATCATTGTCCTTCATGCGTTTATTAAGAAAAACCAGAAGATATCTAAAAAGGATCTTGATCTCGCTTATGAACGAATGAAAGAGGTTACAAAATGAATAGCTTAAAGTCTCTAAAATCCAAAGCATTAGCTAACCCAGATGTAAAAGCTGAGTATGATGCGCTAGAGCCAGAATTCGAACTAATTAATACTCTATTACGCATGCGGCATGCTGCTGGTTTAACTCAAAATCAAGTTGCACAGCGTATGGGAACAAAAGAAACGAATATTTCCAGGCTTGAAAAAGGAAATGGAAACCCAACACTTAAGACACTATTGAACTACGCCAAAGCTTGCAATTGTGAACTGCATTTTGGCTTCAAAACAACTTAATCCAAACGATATGAAAAACATCTTCGGGGGTTTTTCATATTTGTTTTCTTTTGTAGCAGCCTTGCGGGTAAACAACGGAGAGTTAGCAGGAAAAGCCTCGATACCAAAGCACATAACGATACGATTAGTTAATTTACTAAGTAATATTTTGTTATTACGAAATATTAATCAATGATTTAACCAAATATAATGACTCAGCCTATCACATATTAATTTTTAATTTCATCGCCCTCTGTCATTACCAAAATCAACCTTCAAATAAATATAAAAATAAAATAACCCCACCAAACAATTTGGAAAAAAATATTACAACCATCACCCTAGTGATTTTTACTCTTTGCTTTACAGTTAATACTTAGCAGATTAAGTTACATATTCATGTATTAATTAATAGCCATAAAGATGTACATTTCCTCTAAATTCCGTCGTTCAAGCCTCATAATTTTAACCTTCATCACTTATCGATAAAAAATAATCTAAAACCAACTACCAAAAAATCAATTTAGTATTAACCTAAAGTTATTAGCCGATAACCTCTCTCTAAGTTGCAATATAAAATCAGCTTAACCCGCAAAGGATAGGTTTTATGGCATAAATTCCCCTGTGGGTAATAAGGTCAATCCGATATCACCATCATTAGGAGAACAATATGAATCAAAATAACGATCCCTCACCAAACATCGATACTGGCGGTAATACGATAAAACAATATTGGCAACCAAACAGGAGTAGTCACGCTGATAATAATACGCCTATCGCCTCTACCAAAGGGGCAACCGCCATGTTATTACCAAATGGCAGAGTAATCTCCTGGGGAAACAACAACGAAGGTAACGGTGGTCAAGTCCCGCCAGAAATTGTCCGATTACAAGATATCGTTAGCCTGAGCGCATCAAGAAACTCATTTACCGTACTGCGGGCCGATGGTCAGAAAGTTGGCTGGGGTTCGACTGATGATAATAAATTACATTATGAATACGACTACTAGTTAATCCATTGAGCAGAGGTTTTACGGTACAGACTGCCTGTGGGTAAGGTCAATCCAATACCACCTTAAATTTAGGAGGGTAATATGAATCCAAACGATTTCTCCTCAAACATAAGTGCCAGCAATACTCTTATACCCAATGGATTTCAAGATGCATCGCGACGGCAAGGGAGCGAATCCCCGGGAGCATAGATAACTATGTGACCGGGGTGAGCGAGTGCAGCCAACAAAGAGGCAACTTGAAAGATGACGGGTATATATAAATGCAATCTGTAATGATGGCCTGCACGGATAACCCGATGCAGAAAATAATCATCTAAATTAAGGAGCGCCCTTAAAAGGCCAAGGCAATCTGGCCGGAATAGGGTTATCACAAAGAATGAAAATTTTTAATATGCCAACCGGGGAACAATCCCCGTCAGAATATCCGATGAATACTGAAAAAACGTTCATCAATAGAGTAAAGCAGGGTGTTGGCCGAATAGCGGTTCGCTATCGCCGGCGGCCGGCATGGGTGATGTGCGTATCTATCGGGGCGCTTTTTTTCACCTCGGTATTGGCTGCTACTGAATACCCCAGTAAACCAACACCAGACCTAGGGTACCCCGCGACTCCCCCCTGGGACGCAGAATACATATTCAAATCTCTCGGGCAGCCAATCATCAATGGGAAAGACAACAAGGTCTCCATCACCTCTACTTACACCGCAACCGCCATGTTATTAACAAATGGCAGAATGGTCGCCTGGGGAGATGAGGGCGGCGGCTCTATACCGCCAGAAATTGCCAAATTACAGGATATCGTCAGCCTGAGTTCAACAGGTTATGCATTCGCAGCCCTGCGGGCAGACCGTAGCGTGGTCGCTTGGGGAGATGAGAGGTATGGCGGCACTCTTCCAGAAGAAATTGCTAAATTACAGGATATTGTCAGCCTGAGTTCAACAAATTATGCTTTCGCTGCCCTACGGGCAGACGGTAGTGTAGTCGCTTGGGGAGATCAGAAATATGGCGGCAAATTACCAGCAGAAATTGCTGAATTAAAGGACATTATAAGCATAAATTCAATACATAACGTTTCGGATCATGTCTGTGCAGCCTGGTGGCCAGACCGTAATCAATACTCTTGCGGAGATGACAACCGTGGCAAGTACAAAATGAATATACTATATAGCTTCACAAATGATACCTTTACCGCCCTTAGGGCAAACGGTAGCGTGGTTTCTTGGGGAAAAGTCCGAGTTCCGCCCGATATTGCCAAATTACAGGATATTATCAGTCTGAGTGTAATAAATAATACTTTCATCGCCCGGCGAGCAGACCTTACAGTAGTCACCTGGCCCGGATATTCGATACCTCCTGAAATTGCAAAATGGCAAGATATTACCAACCTAAGTATAACAACTTATGCTTTAGCCGCCCTGCGGGCAAACCGCAGCGTAGTCGCTTGGGGACATCAAGACTATGGCGGCCAAGTCCCACCAGAAATCGCCTCATTACGGGATATTATCAGTCTAAGTGCGACAAATGGCGCTTTCGCCGCTTTGCGTACAGATCGCAGTGTCGTCGCCTGGGGGGAGCCAAGCTCTGGTGGTCAGATTCCACCCGAAATTGCCGCATTAAAAGATATTGTTAGCCTATATTCATCAAGAACCACATTCATAGCCCTACGGGCAGACCGCAGTGTGGTCTCCTGGGGTACTATCAGTGTCCCTCCTGAGATTGCCAAATTAAAGGATATCGTCAGCCTGAGTACAACCGATCTTGATGATTCCTCGCGAGGTCATTATGCTTTCGCAGCTCTACGAGCAAATCGTAGCGTGGTCGCCTGGGGGTTCAAAGAGCTTAATATCCAGATACCACCTGGAATAACCCAACTACAAGATATCATCAGCCTAAGTGTATCCAGCAGCGCATTCACCGTCTTACGGGCAAATGGTCAAAGATTAGCCTGGGATCTGTTGGATATGGGAGACAATATAGTACATAGCGAATATGATGATTGATCCCTTGTTATTATGAATGACTAAAAAACACGAAAACCAAGGCTGAGCCATAATTCTTCGGTTCAGCCTATCGTTTATTCCATTTAAAATATCAATTTTCAAATCACGTTCAAAAGACAATAGCTTTATGAAACAGTTTGAAAAAATAAATATTAAAAATCTCAAAATAACTAAGTTTTTATAAACCATACAGAGCGAAAATTACGACAACAACTTAACAACCTTTTATTTCCTACCTGACAATTAATTGTTAGTTAATCAAGTTACTCATTCAAGCAATAATAGCCATAAAGATGTATATCTCCTCTAAATTCTTCTGCCTAAATCTCATTATTATTACTCTTATCATTTACCTGTAAAAATGACCTTAAAAACCACCATCAACAATCAACTTTGGCGTTAACCAATAGTTATCGACTGATAATCTTTTATTATCATATTCTGTTAATTTTTTGCTTTTTCTATTATCTTTTTTTTAAAGAATTGCTAAACTTATTTATGTCTTATTAGCCGCAATAGAAAATCAGCGTAATCCGCAAGGGATTAAGTTTTACGGTATAAGCTCCCTTGTGGGTAAAAAAGGTCAATCCAATACCACCTTAAATTTAGGAGCATAATATGAATCCAGACGATTTCTCCTCAAACATAAGTGCCAGCAATACTCTTATATAGATGCAATCTGTAATGATGGCCTGCGCGGATAACCCGATGCAGAAAATAATCATCTAAATTAAGGAGCACCCTTAAAAGGCCAAGACAATCTGGCCGGAATAGGGTTATCACAAAGAATGAAAATTTTTAATATGCCAACCGGGGAACACTCCCCGTCAGAACATTCGATGAATACTGAAAAAAAGTTCATCAACAGAGTAAAGCAGAATGTTACCCAAATAACGGCTCGCTATCGCCGGTGGCTGGCATGGGTAATGTGCGCGTCTATCGGGGCGTTCTTTTCCACCTCGGTATTGGCCGCTGCTAAATGCCCTAAAGTACCAATACAAGACCTAGGGTACCCTGCTTCCCCGCCCTGGGATGCAAGATACATATTCAAAACTCTCGGGCAACCAGTCATCAATGGGAAAGACAACCAAGGTAAGCCAGTTCATTACCCTACAAGGGGGTACACTAACTTAACAATTGCCTTTCTACAAGTAGTCGATCATGAGTTTCCAACGCCGACAGGCGATTTAAAGTTAAAAGACGCCCTGTTTTGGGTTATCGCCCCAAACGGAATCTTCAAGGTTCCACATGTGGTCACAGGTAAGTATACCTGTAAAATGACTGCCAAGCTTAAAAATGGAACGGCAGGGAAAGCCACAACCACCCTCGAGACGGATGCTGTCGTTGCAAATCATCTAATCCACAGGTTTCAAGGAGACAAAAATGTTCTGGAATCTAGCGTGACAGATCTGGTTTACATAGCAACCTGCAAAGGGACCAGATTTTCATGGGAGCGTAAACCCGAAGAGAAATTTGAATGGGAAAGTGTGTGGGACAACCCAGCACTGTCAATTAAAATGCAAGACCTTTGCAATTGGGTTCATGATGTTGCTTTCTGGACGCCACCAAGCGACAATCCAAATGATCGGTTTAAAGACCCTGCCGTCATGAGACCAACTGCTACGGAACGTGCTGACTTGAAGAAATCAGATGCCAATGATAATCCAGATAATCTATCCGGGACGAAAAGAGCGGATAGCGGCAATAAATAAAAATCGTTAACAGAACAGCCGGGGAGCAATCCCCGGTTGAGTGCGCAATAGTTGTTATTAGGAGTGACTAAAAAACACGAAAACCAAGGCTAAACCATAATACTCGGTTCAACCCATCGCTTATTCCGTTTTAAATATCAACTCACCCGCCCGCTGTTATTATCAATAATCAACTGCCAAATAAATCTCAAAAGACAATAACTGTACGAAATAGTTTGAAAAATAAATATTAAAAATCTCAAAATAACTAAGTTTTCATAAGCCACATAGAGCGGATATTACGAAAACAACTTAACAAGCCCTTATTTCTTTTCTTACAATTAATTGTTAGTTAATTAAGTTACTCATTCAAGTAACAATAGCCAAAAATATGTATATCCCCTCTAAATTCTCCCGCCTAAATCTCATTATTGTCACTCTTATCATCTACCTATGGGAAATGATCTTAAAACAATCAACTTTAGCGTTAACCTATAGTTATCGGCTGATAACTTTTCGTTATCACATTTTTTTAATATTTTTATATTTCTATTATCTTTTTCTTAAAGAGTTGCTAAACTTATTTATGTCTTAATTAGTCGCAATAGAAAATCAGCGTAATCCGCAAGGGATTCAGTTCTACGGTATAAGCTCCCCTGTGGGTAAAAAAGGTCAATCCAATACCACCTTAAATTTAGGAGGGTAATATGAATCAAGACGATTTCTCCTCAAACATAAGTTCCAGCAATACCCTTATATGAATGCAATCTGTAATAACGGCCTGCACGGGTAATCCGATGCAGAAAATAATCATTTAAAGAAGGAGGACCCTTAAAAGGCCAATGCAATCTGGCCGGGACAGGGTTATCACAGAGAATGAAAATTTTTAATATGCCAATCGGGGAACAATCCCCGTCAGAGTATCCGATGAACACGGAAAAAACGTTCATCAACAGAGTAAAGCAGAATGTTGGTCGAAATCGCCGGTGGTCGGCATGGGTAATGTGCGCGTCTATCGGGGCGCTGTTTTCCACCTCGGTATTGGCCGCTACTGAATGCCCTAAAGTACCAGTAAAAGACCTAGGGTACCCTGCGACTCCCGCCTGGAACCCAGAAGTCCTATTCAAAGCTCTTGGGCAGCCAATCATCAATGGGAAAGACAACCAAGGTAAGCCGGTTCATTACCCAGCGAGAGGGTCCACTAACTTAGTGGGTGTCTTCCCGCCAGTATACGATCATGAGTTCCCAACGCCGACAGGCGATTTGATGTTAAAAGATGCCATGTTTTGGGTTAGAGCACAAAACAGAATCTTCAGGGTTCCACATGCGGTCACAGGTATGTATCACTGTAAGATGGTTGCCAAACGTAAAGATGGAGCGCCCGGGCGAGCCACAGCAAACCTTTATACGGATGCTATCGTTCCGAATCATGATATCCACTGGTTCCAGGGAGACCAAAACGTCATGGAATCTAGCGTGACAGATTTGGTTTACACAGCAACCTGCAAAGGGGCTGGATTTTCATGGGAACGTAAACCCGAAGAGAAATTTGAATGGGAAAGTAAGTGGGAAAACGGAGTGCCGTCAATTGAGATGCAAGACAACTGCCATTGGATTCATAATGTCGCTTTCTGGACGCCGCCAGACGATAATCCAAATGATAAGTTTAAAGACCCGGCCGTCCTGAGACCGACGAGTGCGGAAAATGCTAACCCGAAGAAGTCAGCCCCCCGTGATAACCCAGATAATCTCCCCTGGAAGAGAAAAGCGGATAGCAATAATCAATAAAGATCATTAATAAAACAGCCGGGGAGCAATCCCCGGTTGAATATCCAAGCAATACAGATAATAGACCGAGTTATCATTCATCTTATTTGCTATTAATCTGAAATATCAGAATATTTAATTCCAGTTATTATACTGATTTGCTAATAAAAATTAAAAACGATAACTCCAAAACTTCAAATGAGAAATCAACACCAATATCGCTCACACTTAATCATATTATCCGCTTACTTGTTCATGTTACTCTTTCAATTATTTTCATTCGCAAAATATCTCAACTTATGTGATATTTTATTTAATGTTGTAATGTAGTATTAACGACTATATCTAGCTTTCTATTTAACTGATGCAAAGCCAATTCAACAACTTCAACCTTTGATGAATGTTCAACATCAAGAAGCCGATCAATCTGCGGCCCCTTTTGTCCCAGCCGTCGCGCAAGATCGGCTTTGCGTGTTCCTGTTTCTACCATTGCATTATGCAATGCCACTTTCATTACGACGAGAATAGGAAGAGTGACGATGTATTCACCTGCCTCCAACACTGATGCTTCAGGTATAGGCCGACGTTTGTCAATTTCTATAGAAATAGCCGTAACCAACCCATCAATAGATTCTAGAAGAGCTTCGTCAACTGAGTCACCTACTAAGTTGAATATGGTTCAGGAATCTCTTTGGAACCATGATCGGGGAAAACCGACGATTTACCGTTTATGGATACTTTTCCATAGAGCAAAATCCTAAGCAGAAAAGTCAACCCTTTACAGTACAAAATATCCACCGGCTACCCTTCTTCAAGAAAATTTTGGCGGAAATGCATCGGCAACGCGACATGTGTGAACGGGTATGTGTATACTGTTATAAGAATTTTATTCTGCTTTATTTAATTGTTATCCAATCAACCAAGATACCACCATGATCCAAGGTACGTTATATATTGTCTCTGCGCCAAGCGGAGCGGGTAAATCAAGTCTGATTCAGGCTTTGTTAAAAACTCAACCTTTGTATGATACTCAGGTTTCTGTTTCTCATACCACGCGTGCAATACGCCCCGGTGAGAATCATGGTGAGCACTATTTTTTTATCACGGAACAAGCCTTTCGCCAGATGATCGATAATAATGAATTTCTGGAGCACGCCCGTGTTTTCGGTAATTATTACGGTACATCCCGGAAAGTGATTGAAGAAACTCTTGCCAGTGGGGTTGATGTCTTTCTTGATATCGACTGGCAAGGAGCACAGCAGATCCGCAAACAAATGCCATCTGCCCGCAGCATTTTTATCCTGCCGCCGTCAAAAGAGGAGCTTTGTCGCCGTTTGCGCGGCCGAGGGCAGGACAGTGAAGACGTTATTGAAAAACGTATGGCGCAGGCCGTTGCAGAAATGGTTCACTATAACGAGTATGATTATTTAATCGTTAATGATGATTTCAATACGGCACTGGCCGATCTGCACACCATCATCCGTTCAGAACGCCTGCATCGGGAGCGCCAGGCACAACGGCATGATGCTTTAATCAGCAAATTATTGGCAGACTGAACCAAGTTTCAGTATCATGCCGAGTCATTTCTTTACCTGTGGAGTCGCACACATATGGCACGCGTAACTGTTCAAGACGCTGTAGAAAAAATTGGTAACCGTTTTGACCTGGTATTGGTCGCCGCTCGTCGAGCACGTCAACTGCAAACAGGCGGTAAAGACCCGCTGGTTGCGGAAGAGAACGATAAAGTGACCGTTATCGCTCTACGTGAAGTGGAAGAGGGGCTGATTAACGGTAAGATCCTGGATGTTCGTGAGCGCCAGGAACAACAAGAGCAGGAAGCCGCAGAAATGCAGGCGGTTTCAGCTATCGCGGAAAGTCGTCGTTAATCTACGGTAGGTCTGCCTTGTATCTGTTCGAAAGCCTGAATCTGCTTATCCAAAAATATCTGCCTGGGAGTCAAATTGAACTCCTCAAGCAGGCTTACACTGTTGCGCGGGATGCCCATGAAGGGCAAACCCGCACCAGCGGCGAACCCTACATTACGCACCCGGTCGCGGTGGCCTGTATTCTGGCCGAAATGCGTCTCGACCATGAAACACTGATGGCCGCTTTGTTGCATGATGTTATTGAAGACACGCCCGCCACCTTTCAAGATATCGCCCAGCCTTTCGGGCCGGTGGTCGCCGGGTTAGTTGAAGGGGTTTCCAAGCTTGATAAGCTGAATTTCCGCGATAAAAAAGAGGCTCAGGCGGAAAACTTCCGCAAAATGATCATGGCGATGGTACAGGATATCCGCGTCATTTTGATCAAACTGGCAGACCGTACCCATAATATGCGTACTCTCGGGGCATTACGTCCAGATAAACGCCGTCGCATCGCCCGGGAAACGTTAGAGATTTACAGCCCTTTAGCCCATCGTCTGGGTATTCACCACCTGAAAACCGAGCTAGAAGAGCTAGGGTTTGAAGCTCTCCACCCTAACCGCTATCGGGTTATCAAAGAGGTGGTAAAAGCGGCCCGCGGCAACCGTAAAGAGATGATCCAGAAAATTCTGTCGGAAATTGCCGGCAGGCTGGCCGAAGCCAATATTGAGTGCAAAGTCAGCGGCAGGGAAAAACATCTCTATTCTATCTACCGGAAAATGCACCTCAAAGAGCAACGTTTCCATTCCATTATGGATATTTATGCCTTTCGGGTCATCGTTAACAATGTTGATATCTGCTATCGAGTTTTAGGGCAGATGCACAGCCTGTATAAACCCCGCCCCGGCAGAATAAAAGATTATATCGCTATTCCTAAGGCCAACGGCTATCAATCCTTGCATACTTCCCTGATTGGCCCTCACGGCGTACCCGTTGAAGTCCAGATTCGCACCGAAGATATGGATCAAATGGCTGAAATGGGCGTCGCGGCACACTGGGCTTACAAAGAACAGAAGGAATCGAGTACCGCTGCGCAAGTTCGCGCACAACGCTGGATGCAGAGTCTGCTGGAATTACAGCAAAGCGCCGGCAACTCTTTTGAATTTATCGAAAGCGTTAAATCTGATCTGTTTCCTGATGAGATTTACGTTTTCACCCCGAAAGGGCGCATTGTGGAATTACCCGCGGGCGCTACCCCGGTTGACTTTGCTTACGCCGTACACACCGATATTGGTCATGCCTGTGTCGGCTCGCGAGTTGATCGCCAGCCCTATCCCTTATCTCAATCGCTGACCAACGGCCAGACAGTGGAAATTATTACCGCGCCGGGCGCTCGGCCAAACGCAGCCTGGCTGAACTTTGTCGTCAGTTCAAAAGCGCGCGCCAAAATTCGCCAATTGCTAAAAAACCTTAAGCGGGAAGATTCGATTGGGCTAGGTCGCCGTCTGCTAAATCACGCGTTGGGTAATGGGAAAAAGCTGGTTGATATTCCACCGGAAAATGTCAATAAAGAGTTGACGAGAATGAAACTCGCGACAATAGATGATCTGCTGGCTGAAATCGGACTCGGCAATACCATGAGCATCGTCGTCGCCCGCAACCTGCTAGGCGCACAGGAGAGCAACACCAGTAGTAGCAATAACAATAGTAGTAATAACACAGGAGCACGTAAATTACCCATCAAAGGCGCTGACGGCGTGCTGATTACTTTTGCCAAATGCTGTCGGCCCATCCCCGGCGACCCGATTATCGCCCATATCAGCCCCGGTAAAGGGTTGGTTATCCACCATGAATCCTGTCGTAATATTCGTGGCTATCAGAAAGAGCCTGAGAAATTTATGGCGGTAGAGTGGGATAAAGATATTAACAGCGATTTTATTGCTGAAATCAAGGTCGATATGTTTAACCATCAAGGGGCGCTGGCAAATCTGACCGCCGCCATTAACGCGGTAAATTCCAATATTCAGAGCATGAATACAGAAGAGAAAGATGGCCGGGTTTACTGTGCTTTTATTCGGCTGACCACCAAAGACCGCATCCAGTTAGCGAATATTATGCGTAAAATCCGAATTATGCCGGATGTGATGCGAGTCAGCCGTAACAGAAACTAAACCCGCTAAATTCTCCTATTGTTCAGGGAATCTGCTTCTGATTATTATTTACTGCACCGACTAGCCGTGCAAATCAGCGGGGTGAACAACCAAAGCGCTATCCGCAGCAGCCCCATAAGGCGCCATCGGCGATGGCGTCGCCGGATACGGGGCTGGCGGCGCATCACCTCGGTTATCAAAGAATAAACCAATCAATACTGAATCAACCTCACCCAATATGCGGTCCAACCAACCGTCTCCACCCACACCAAACATTAACGCCAGCCCAATAGCAATAAACAATAGCGGTAAAATCCACGTTCGGCACCAATACGCTAATAACTTACGGGGATACCGAGAGCAGCGAACTTTGTTGCCTAACAACACCCCACAGACAGTGAGCAGTAAGATGCCGATAACCAGTACCACTCGGCTTATCAGCATCCCACAAGACTTCACCCACAGAATCGATAAAAACGCATCCTCCATCATGCCCCGCCAGACAGCCACATGTGTCATACACTTTAGGAAATAAACGGACCGCAAGCACGTTGCAAAAACCAAGCGCGCATATGATGAATCCGTGCTGATGTCAGGGAACTCGCCGACTTCACCGTTTTTGTCACCAGTATCGGGTTCCTCTGGGGCATAGGTTTAGCGACTGCCGTAACAATCAGCATCAGACGCCGACTCCCGTGTTTTTCACGAAAAAAGACTTTTTCACAGGAAATCACATCACTCCGCTCATTGTAGATATAATTCATCACATCCCTTGCCCGGCGTTCTGACACCCGAAACACCTGACTAATTTCATTTTTGGTAAATCCGCGCCCCTTCAATAATCCCCAATACGCGACCGCCAGGTACAACGGCGTATCATTCAAGTGAGACAAGCAGACAGGCAGACGAAAATCCCCATGATTACTCTGCTTGCCGGTAATCGTCTGACTTCCAGGCAAATCGGTCTGGTTGCCGCTCACCTGAAGCAGCACTGAATCATTAACATTGATTGTCATTTTACTCTCCCCTGGTGACTAACTGGTCAATCTGTTACCACATGAGAAATGAAATAGTGTGATTTATTGAGATGAAGCACTCGGGCGACTAAGCCGCCATGCCATATTTAAATACCCTGCCATCGTAGGCGTTATCGCACGACTAACGTTGCGTTCATAGTGGTCTGAAATTCACCAGAAGTACCCGGGTCTAACGCCTTTACTTGCCAAACTTCCACATTAAATTGGTTTTGAGAGACATAGGTGTTTGGCGTATCACCCACAGTAAAGTACAGAACATCCGCCGGGTTAGTTGGAGGACCAAATTTTACTGGCCTACCCTTCGCGTTTGGTGCCGCCAGCTTAGTATTCCCACCTATCAATGTCGGTACCACTTTAATCCTCAACGCATTATCGAAGTCAGGCACTACGATACTTTCATTATTATCAGCTAGCTGTGGGGCGGAAAACTGCAAAGTGGCTACTCCTCCGGTACTGCGCTTATCGCTTACAGTGCATGTAATGTTCATAGGAAAAAATCCATCATACCCGCTGAATCCACCTGTTGGGAGCTGTGCCGGATATGGCTCGGGCGACCGGAGTACCTCTCCCATATTCATTACATTATAAATAGAGGCCTTATCGCCAGCATCTAAACCGCAAACCGGCGGGTCCAGTACTGTTACCGGATCTTTGATAGGCGGAAAGCGTGGTTTGGACCACGACATGAACTCCTCTCCATCAGCCAAAATACTCAAAATTGGTGCGTTATCATCACTATCAAATGCGACTTTTTCATCAGGATTTCGCTGCCATGAAAAATTTACCCCACGACAGGAGACATCAAAATCGAGGTCGCTTATCCTTCCCTCTGCTATATTCTTATCATCCTGATTATTAGGATTTTCCGGCTGGAAATATAATGGTTGAGAAAGATTTTCATTGGGGTATGGCTTATCAAGACTCACCGTAAAGTGTTGAATGGCTGTTCCTTCAATAGGATGCTTAGTATGGTAATAATGAGATTTGGCTATAATTGTACATTCGTAACTGCCTGACACCACTCTAGGGACTTTAAAAATTTCCCCGCGCCCTGCTCTGAGCTGGAACCGGACATCCTCCAGAAATTTCTGATCATACGAGGTGGTTCTACTCGCTATCCTCTTCCTATAAAACGGAAACACATCTAATGTCGCTTTACCCGCTGCCGGGTAAGTGATTACTCCATCACTGCGCTTTACCATCCGCTCAGGCCCCAAGACTTTCAAGGTCGTATCAGCGTTCCAATTTAGTGACTCGGCAAACACTGAGGGAGAAGAAAAGATAGCCACCGCGGATAAACATATCATTGCCACCCATATCGGCCACTTACGACAACAAACCGCCATCCAACCAATATCCTGTTTTAGCTTGTTAATAAACGTCTTCTTCGTATTCATCGGCTGCCCAACCGGGAGTAACTTCCCGGTTGCTATATTAGAAATTTTCATTCGTTGATATCACTCCATCCCGGCCAGATTACACTTACCTTTCAGAGGTTCCCCTCTAATAACTATGCCTCTAATAACTATGCCTCTAATAACTATGCCTCTAATAACTACGGTTTTCTGCATCAGGTTATCAGCGCAGACCCACAACATTCCGACTCATCTTAACGGCAGGTTTCGTTCAATTGCCTCATGGGACTCCAGCTCTTATCTTTTTTCGCATTTACCGGAGGAGGCCCCAGGTTAAACACCACCTCACATTGACTATCCGACGCGCTGCCCCACTTCACTTTGAGTACCCCGTTGGGAGGCATGCCGCTCAGGTACACTTGTCCACCCTCCCCAACGATCGCCGCCAGGTTTGTTTCTGTATCCCCTTTAAGCCTCGCCATTGCTCCAAACGGTACCGGCTTACCGTGATAGAGCAAATTCATCAGCAATTGCTGCCCGATACGCACGGGGTAATCCACCATCACAACCGCCCCTTTAGTCGGGAATACGTTCTTGCTACCCTGTGCCATATCGGCCCCCTCCGGCAACGATGACGGATCTAAACTGATACTATTACGGCTGTACGTCTGAGCATAAGGCACCACCGCATATCCCCAGCGATTAGTCGAAATCGAGTCGGAGTTCATCACACGAATACCGCCAATCCCCGAGGTCCGCACCAATACCGCCGCATCACCAATCCGCGATGCCAACGTGACGCCATGCTGATGGGCGATCAATCCGCCACTGACCCCGTAGTTCACACCTCGTCCTCCCGATGAATCGTAGTTGTATCCCAAGCTGGCCTGCCCAAGGGAGCCACGGTATCCCATTGACACTGACCCGCTGTTTCCCTGCCCTTTATTCGCCTGACTTTGCGATACGCTCCAAGACAGACTATTGTCATCCAGCACCGATCCGCCCAAACCTAACTGGTTACTGCTGCGCCCGGTACTATCATGGAACAAGCTATAATTGGCGTAGGCATTGTTCAGCGCCGCATAGGAGCCGAACAGACTGAGAGGAATGTTAACGTTCAACGAAACTTGCCGGTTCTCAGGCCAGTCGCCGTCGCCACGTATGCGATCAATGCTGTAATTGAGTCCCCAGCCCACACGGTAGAAAGAACCATTCAATCCCATCGACAGGGTGGTGTTAGTTTTAGAACTGCCCCAGTAGTTATCCCGCTGGCCGCTGAGCCACAGGGAATAGTTACCCGGCAATGACTGGCTCAACCTCATTTGCCAACTGCTACGACGTCGTTGAGACATCCAGGAAGGGAGTTCCCCCCAAACCGTGTAACCTTGGGTATTAACATCGGAAAAACTAAGGTAATTACGTGTGGAATAGCGGTACGCAGTTAAATCCACCGTCGTGCCAGAGGTCAGCATACTTTTCGAATATTTAGCGCGGTAAGATTCTCCGCGCTGGATATCAGCCATATTTTTCAATCTGGCCCGAGAAGTGGTGATATCCGCAGATAACGCCCCCATCATACCAAGGGAAAGCCCGGTCCCCAGCGCTGCGGACTGGTACGATTGCGCCGCCAAACCACCACCGTATACCGTGACATTGCCGGGCAGACCATAAATCATGGAGACCATGCCGAATACTGGCTTATGCCCGCCACTACTATACCCACTACTGTGATAGCGCCCCACTGCCGCTTCGTACTTGAATTGACCCTGCCGCAACATCATCGGCAGACTAGAATAAGCCTGACTGAACCCATGATGGGTACCATCAGCCTCGGTTATCGTTACCTGCAAATCCCCGCCGGTACTGCTACCCACCAAATCTGTGATACGAAATGGACCTGGCGCGACATTGGTTTGATAAACCACACTGCCATTTTGCGTCACCGTCACCTGAGCATTAGATTTAGCTATCCCGCTGATAATCGGCGCAAAACCACTCTGCCTACCCGGTATCATCGAATCACTGGTGGCCAGCCCAATCCCACGATAGGGGAAACCATCAAATACCTGACCCGCCACACTGCCGGTCGAAGTATCCCCTATCGTCAGATCACTGCGTAACGCCACCACATCCCGCTGCAAATAGGTTTGCAGGAAGTTCCATCTTTGCTGGGATTGAGTGGTTTTTTTCATTGCGTCATTAAGTGAGTCATACCGGTTATAAGTTTGAGTACTATAAGAATAGGTCGCCGTGTTACGAAGACGCCAAGCCCCCAGATTCAATCCAGAATTGAAGCTACCGAATAAGCTCTGATTAGCCTGTTTATTACCAAACTGTGAACGTCGATTCTGACTGCCATTAATACTGTAATTCAATATAAAAGCCGGGATGCCCTCTTGCCATAATTTCGGATCAACCTGACCATTGGCTGAAGGCTTCATCGCTATTTGGGGGATACTCAAATTTAACCGCATCTGGGAAAAGTTGAGGCGAGCCGTAGCCTGGGGAATAAATTTATCTAACGGACTCTCTATCGGCTTATCCGCCGGCAAAGTTTTTAATGCCGGCGTGTCGCTGATATTGACACCGGCGGTCTCTAACAAATCTGGGGTAAGTACCGGAACCAGCTCACTGTCGCCATTACGCTGGAACGTAATATCCCGTGAATCAAAAAAAGTCCCATTCACGTAAATGTCTACCCGATAAGTCCCAGGCGCCTGACCTCCAGCAGTTTCAAACTGCGATAAATCCACCGATTGCCCTGAATTCGAACCAAAGTCCAATAAAGCCGGGTCGAAATAATCACGCCCTATTGCCTGAACACTCCACCCAGTCAGGAACGCCAGCACCATCCGACAGAAAACCAGAGCAAGGCGTAATTTCACCGGACACTTTGATAGAACCAGAGAAATAGAAATATTTTGATTTACACGATGATAAATAGGCGGCCGTTCTATACAGCAATTTATCACCGGAATTAACATTTTCATTATTAAAATCGCCATCTCTTATTTAAATATATTTAACTCATATCTACTCTGTCGGTATCTGTAATATTGTTATTAGCCACATTTGTTATTAACCATATTTGCTATTAACCAGTTATTAACTACTGCCAGATACAGTAATAGATCGACTCTCTTCATCGGTGCCTAAGCCGAATTCATCAATAGCACGCCACGATATCGTGACATTATTACCAGGAGACATTTTGCCCACCGGCAGTGACCAGCTCTGCTGACCAAATGGCGGCACCATCCTAAATAAATCCTGCTCCGGTACGGCAAACGAACTCACATGTAAAGCCTGCAACGTTATCCAAAACGGTGACGGATTAGTCAGCGTTACAACACTCTCTTTTACTGACGCGCTTAATTGTTTCACTGCGCCGGCAACGCCCTCTTTTGGCAATCCTTCAGGACGATAGAACACCTTCACCGCTAAAGCCGTCGTCATTTTCACCTTGCCTGAGAAACCTTTAGATACCGATGATGGTTTCTCAGAAGGCAACATACGCACATTGAGAAAGAACAGAGATTCCCGATCCTTAGGAAAATCCCCACCGGTCCGCAGGATTTTCAGCACCTGCCGTTCATGCGCATCCACCTTGGCAATAGGCGGAATCACAATAAATGGCGCCTTAATATCCAGCGGTAAACCGGTCGCAGGGTCCAATTCCCGTACCGTTGACTGAATCAGATAATTGCTGTCGCTGTTATTAATGAATGTTGAAGGAACGCCATTGTTGAATGATTCAAGGTAAAGCACACGGGCATCATTGATATATAACGCCCCCATCAGACTCTCTTCCGCCCTCAGTGGTAAAACCGGTGATATCATTGCCAGAGCGCATAACACAGACGTTACTCTCTGCTTTATTGAAACCTTACGCTCCGCCATGTGATGCTCTTCCAATCTCAAAATATACTCAGCCAGCCTGTAACGTACCGCTCTGTAACTTACTCACCCCGCCGATATCGGTGATCATCGACCATTCCACCTTACTTCCAGCTTTGCCCGCCTGGGAAAAAGTGGTGTGGCCGAAAGGGACCAATATTGACGGAGCCTTGTCAAAATTCACCGCCTTGCCGTCGAGTTTCAGTTGGGCAAAAGTCTGGTAATACGGCGTTGGGTTGGTCACTACCACACTATTGCCTGCTCGTGTAAACGTCAGCCGACTACGGGCCTGTTCCGGCGTCATCGGCAGCTTATCCGGCCGGTAGATAAGTTTAATGTTCATACCCAACGAGATAGATAGAGATGCGCCAATCTCATCTTGCTTCCCGTCGCTATTTCCCTTGCTGTCATCAGTTGTTTTCTTCGCCGGAATCGCATTAATCCGAAAACGAAACAGAGACTCACGATCATCAGGAAAATCACCGCCGGTACGCATAACCCGCATCACATTCAAGCTATTGCCCTCCATACGGAACAACGGGGGCAGCACAGTAAACTCCGATGAACGGGTATTTGGGTTATCCCACGGCGTCACCGCAGCTTGTACCAGATAAACCTCTTCGCCTGAATTTTGCAGTGAGATGCTTTGCACCTTGTCGCCCTGCTGATAAATAATACGCGTCTTCCTCAACATAAGACCTGCGTGTGCTGACGACGACGCCATAACCACCCATACCCCTAGCATTCCCATGATTATCAGCTTTTTCATATATCCCACTTCATCTCAGACATTCCTCCTCAAATACACCCGGCTTATAACGTTATTTATTTCAAGTGCTCATAGGAAAACTCAAAATGTATGCCCACATTCGCAGTTCCTCCGCATAACACATTAGCCCCGTCACTTTTACACGTTGCTGGTTTATCTTTATCACCTAAACCTCCCACATAAGCCCGGAACGTCCTCGTTGTTCCATCTTTCGCAGACGGTAGCGGCACTTTAAACGGATCATTAATAGGTTCCACCTTAACAAACTGATTGGTGCTAATGTCCAATAGCCTAATCCCCACACCTTCGGCAGTAGCAGTCCCATCCGCAGGCATGAACAGTTCCGAATCATCTGAGTTGCCAGCATCCAGACTCCATATGTATAAAGCTGGCGATTGACCTGGACTACAGTGACTAAGCTTAAATTCCAAGTCTAAGGCAGAGCGTTCCACATATTTGCTATTTCTGAGTTCACTAGCATAGACCTGAGGCATAGCACCGTTATAACTAGCAGATCCGCCATACTTGCCGTTTACACTCAATGCACAGGTTGGACGTAACAGATTGCCTTTAATTGTGATCTCAATATTCTTACCATCCGCCTGAACCGACAAAGACACACAACCGATGATCCATCCAATCAGTATCATGATGAGTAACGAATATTTCGCTCTGCTGTGACATGTTATTAACTCACGGTTTATAAGAGTGTTATTTTTCGCTTTCATCTAACTCTCTTCCCCTCATTGGTCCCCATTTTTATCATCTGTGATCAACCGCATCTCACGGATAAGAGTAGGTAAACGCAACTCGCGCAATTAATGAGCCAGGTCGAATAACCTTACTATCTTTTCCACGCGCAACCGCTACTGTTACCGGAAGCTGTGCACGACCATCATCAAAAAATAGCGAATCAAGGCGATTCTCATGATTATTTATTACCAAGTTACCCCAATCTATTTTCCCTTCACCTCCTAAATGAACAATAAACCCCAACCCCTCAGAGGCGTTATCATAGGAACCAGAGACAGGACCACGGAATATTGAACCTTGTTCAGCGTCGATGGTGTTTCCTGACACAGTGATAACAGGTCCGTTCGGTGCAACATCCGGATCACCACAATTTGTTAATTCCAGATTAAATCTTTTGGGGCTTGATATATGCCCTGCCTGACTGAACTCCGCCGCTGGCAGCGAGCCGAAATTCAGCTCCGAACCATTGATATCATCACCACTGATCCCCACATCACAAGGTTCAGGCACAACAGTTATGAACAGATCTACGTTTATCCCACTCGATTGTGTCGATGGGATTGAGCGGTCTTTAGACTCAGCCATAACGCTGCCAGCCAAGAACAGCACAGCTAACATAACCCCCCAACAAAACCGGAGTACCACCATACGCAACGTCGAGCAGCCGCCATTACTCAGAAAAGCTTGTTGGTCGCCCACTCTGTTTTTTTCTTGCCTTGTCACTTTGTGTTCACCTTAAACTCACTCGTTTACAACTCTTCTGTTAATGAATCGCGCTGCAAACTCAACGATAATCAAATGTAAAATTCACGTTGGCATAGATTTTTCCTGGCTTTTTACAGACCATTACCGTCTCCCCGGCTGCCGGGGCGCATATCAGTGAAAATCTCACCGGCACAGAAGGAGTTTGATCGTTTATGACTGTGCCTTTATCCGCCAGATAAAATGGTTCACCATCCGCTATATTTGAGGACCACTCCGTTCCATTAAGCTTCTTCAAGCGCACTGTGACGCCCACGGCCTTTGAAACCGAATCTTCGCTTTTTTGACTACGAAACAGCGTGTTATCATTTGTACCAAAATGCTCTCCGGTAATGGTAATCGCAGGAGCAACCCTGTTTGCATCGATCACATCTGAGCAATTTCTCAGAGTGAGATTGGTTTCCCCGTAGGCGTTCCCTGATACCAAGCTGGCAAATTGCACTTTGCCCAGATCGATATTATTGTTATCCACAGTGACATCACACGTTCCGTAGGCAATGTCGGCCTTAAATGTGGCGATGGCAGAATTCGCTGCCCACAAGGGACCCGAAGAGAGCCACAGAATTCCTCCCATACCGATGTAATTCAGGTATCTGCGTAGATGCTGAATCCTTGAGATATCGGCTTTACTGAATTTCACCATTGAAGTTCTCTCCACCGCCGAGATCGCTAATCACCGCCCATTCCACTTTCTTTTTATTCTGATTATTTTGAGCGGGATAAACATGGCTACTGAAAGGCGCCAGCATTTGTGGATGGCTTTCAGAAAATTTCACAGGTACGCCATCAACTTTGATCTGGGTAAAGCTGATGTGATAAGGCGAATTGTTGCTAACTTGAATGCCATCGGGAGCATGGGTAAAGCGCAGGGCTTTGTATGCCTGCTCCGGCGTTCCCACCAATCCCGTTGGCCGATAAAATAGTTTGATGGTATTGCCGATAGCATAAGCTATCCCACCGCCAATTTTGGCGCTTTCAAAGCGCCGACTCGGAGACGGAGAGCTACTACCGGGAATAGCAGAAGCATTAAAATAAAAGACACTCTCCCGATCAGTCGGCAACTTACTGGTATCGCCTAAGATGCGCAGAACATTGGTTCCCTTAGGCTCCAAACGGAATAAAGGAGGCGTGACGTAAAAGGGTGCTTTACCCTTGCCATCGACGGTGCGAGTAATCTTAGTCGTCACCAAATAAGGGATATTGGTTGTTGTATTGCGCACCGATACCGTTGTTTCAGCTTTATCCTGTAAGAAAATAATACGTGTAGCATCGATGCCAAACCCGCCTTCGGCCTGACTCTGTGACGCGAATAAAAACGCACCTAATACAAGGCTTTTTACTATGATGTTAGGAAGTCGGAGTTTATGGATCATCATTTTTCTCTTTTCACTCAGCCAATAGCGGTTTATAAAGCACCGTTTCAATCATCCAGAATTTGCAACCAAAGAAGCCTGAAGAAAGGCTCCTCAGGCTGGTTATTGAATCAATAATCATTCATACGCTATGGAAAAAGTAAGAGGGGCATGAATGTGCTGAGGAGATGGTTTATCAGTCGTTGACGCCATATAAGCTTTAAAGACCACAGACTTGTTATTAAAATCTGCCGCTTTAGGAGTTTTATCACTTGATGAAGCTAATACGATACGGCTGTCTTTCTTAAGAAGCTCTTCCGTTCCATCAGCAGAACCATCAACCTTATAGGTTAATGCAACACCCGCATTTGGAGTTTGCCCTTCCGCATTACCCTGACCATCATTAAATATGTCAGTGCTTGCTCCTATCGTAGTCCCTGACACCAACAGCTTAAGCGATTTTTTTGCCGTAACAGTACCATCACAGCCACTGACACCAACAGTAAAAGTTTCATATCCATTAACAACATGCATGCCCACAAATTTACCCTCACCAGTCTTGAATTCACCTGGCTTATGGTTACCCAAACTCACATCACCGTTTTTTACACCACTGGTAATGTCACATGTCACATCTGAGACAGTACCAGTAACAGTTACTGTGGCATTATGCCCCCCTTTATTTTCCTCCCCATCTGCCAAAGCAGCCGAAGCTGCCCCCATAACCAACGCCGCCACGACGCTTATCTTTAATATCTTTTTCATTTCATTAATCTCTTTTTAACTACTTAACTAAAGTCTGCTTCAAACTCGTGCATCACGTTTTGATAAACAGAGATATCTAGCTGTACAAATATTTGCCAATTAGGACCATTTTGACAATTGAGAAATAAAAAATTTTCCGTGCAAAAACAGAACGATACAGAGATAACCTATAGATATTTCGCAAATTTTAAGGATATTTTCTTTCTTAATCCGAAAATTAAGAACAGAAATTTCGTTAAAGTAACGAAAGAAGTGTAATGTTTTTGCATATTGGGATAAAAAGAGTGGATTATTGAAATATTTCTGTGGTATTATCTTTGAGGTTTACAAATGTATACAAATCTATCTCTTTTTTTATTAAAAAACTTTTAGTATAATTTCTAGGCAATTGTTTCTCAATTGTCAAAATGGTCCTAACTGTAATACACTAACGTCTGCCTTTTATACCCCAAACTCCTTGAAAACGTTCAACATTACTAGCGGTATAACGTACCGTATGGCGAATGTTTTTATGTCCAAGATAATCTTGTATCAGCCGGGTATCTATCCCTCGATCTGCAAGAGCAAAACCGCAGGCATGGCGCAACATATGCGGATGCGGATCTACCGAGATATTAGCCAATTGCCCTAGCTGGCTAATAATCTGATAGATACGCTGGCGAGTCAGCGGTTTGCCGCAACGCGACAAAAACAACCAGTCACTATCAGCCCCCTGAAAAGTTTTACGCACTTTAAGCCATGCCTTAATCGCCTTAACCTCACGTTGTAAAAGAGGATGGTTGGTACAAAACCCACCTTTTAATCGCCTGATATATAAACATTTTTCTTTTAATTCCATGTCAGATAATCGTAAATGCCTGGCTTCGCTAACACGAAAGCCGTGAATATAGCTCATATACACCAGACAATAATTTCGTTCTGGATTAGGCCCGACTTTTGCCATTTCCAACATGCTTTCTACTTCTGATTGAGTCAGATATTTTCTTTGGCCCATGATTATTTCTCCAAAATATATTGATAGTACAACCCGGCGATATCCCGCGTAGAACAGACATAAGCTAGGATAAAATAGACACCGCTACCCAAAACGATGGCCTATTGTTCACCGAGGCTACAAGAGGTTATACAGATATGGGGTAAAATTTAAACACCTTTTTTGATTATTTTTTCACCTCACAACAACGTTATTTTACATTTGGCTGACAAGGCAGATTATGCAAAACAGGGTGAAAGAGCCTGTTGTTACAAATCGTCCTTTCTGTTATAGCGGCTTACTCTCAAGGTATTGATATGATTTTCAATCAGTTACAGAGGAAAATATTCCATTGATTACGTTAAACTCGTCTGTATTATTATGGATGGTAAACAGGATCAGGCCGTGACCTGTGAAACCTGATGGACTGCCATGCAATTATGGAGATAAAAGAAACCTTATGAGAGGCCAACTGCTTGATGCCATCCCTCTAACTTCCCTGCATGGTGTCGGGGCAAGTCAGGCCGCTAAATTAGCAAAAATAGGGCTGGTTAATTTGCAGGATCTGCTGCTGCATTTCCCTCTGCGTTATGAAGACCAGACACGCCTTTATACTATTAATGATCTTTTACCGGGTATTTCCGCCACCGTCGCAGGTGAAATCCTGCGTACCGATATTGTTACTGGACGTCGTCGGACCCTGATCTGCAAAATTAGTGATGGCACAGGCGTGCTCATACTGCGCTTCTTTAACTTTTCTGTAGCAATGAGAAACAATCTGGCGAAAGGGAAACAGGTTGTTGCCTATGGTGAAATCAGAAGAGGCAGTCAGGGCGCAGAAATTATTCATCCTGAGTATAAGATCCAAAATCATACTGGAAATGTGCGCCTTCAAGAGACATTAACGCCGATTTACCCGACAACGGAAGGTGTTCGTCAAACAACGCTGCGTAATCTCATTGATCAAGCACTGAAATTGCTGGATACCTGTGTAATCAACGAACTCCTACCAGAAGAACTTAGCCGCTCCATCATTAGTCTGCCGCAAGCGTTGCATACCCTGCACCGCCCAACGCCAGATATTGCTCTGGCGGATCTGGAAACCGGCAAACATCCAGCTTACCGCCGTCTGGTTCTGGAGGAACTTTTAGCGCATCATTTGAGTATGTTAGCTGTCAGAGCTGGCATACAGCGCTATCACGCTCAGCCATTGCCGATGGAAAACAAGTTAAAACCGCAATTCCTTAATCGCCTGCCATTTTCGCCAACTCATGCGCAACAGCGGGTTGTCTCAGAAATCGAGCAGGATCTGGCAAAAGATGTTCCCATGATGCGACTAATTCAGGGGGATGTAGGTTCAGGAAAAACGCTGGTTGCCGCATTGGCTGCGTTGCGTGCCATTGCGCATGGTAAACAGGTCGCCTTAATGGCGCCGACTGAATTACTGGCAGAACAACACGCTAATACCTTCCGGCAATGGCTGGAACCTTTGGGTATTCAGATTGGCTGGCTAGCGGGTAAGCAAAAGGGGAAAGCGCGTCAGAAACAACAAGAAGCCATTGCCAACGGCCAAGTCGCCATGATTGTCGGTACACATGCCATGTTTCAGGAACAGGTGAAATTTTCCGGTCTGGCACTGGTGATTATTGATGAGCAACATCGGTTTGGTGTGCATCAACGTCTGGCTTTGTGGGAAAAAGGACATGAACAAGGTTTTCATCCTCATCAATTGATTATGACAGCCACCCCAATTCCCCGTACCTTAGCAATGACCGCTTATGCCGATCTCGATACTTCTATTATTGATGAACTGCCGCCGGGGAGAACGCCGGTCACAACAGTTGCGATCCCGGATACGCGCCGCGAAGAAGTGATCAAACGAATCAAAAATGCCTGCCTTGATGAAAACAGACAAGTCTATTGGGTTTGTACGCTGATTGAAGATTCTGATGTGTTGGAAGCGCAAGCGGCACAAGCCACCAGTGAAGAACTCACTCTTGCTTTACCGGAGCTGAAAGTCGGGTTGGTGCATGGACGAATGAAAGCCGCAGAAAAGCAGCAAGTGATGGAAGCTTTTAAGTGTGGAGAACTACAGCTTCTGGTCGCCACAACCGTTATTGAAGTGGGTGTGGATGTGCCGAATGCTAGTTTGATGGTTATCGATAACCCGGAACGGCTTGGCTTGGCGCAACTACATCAATTACGCGGCCGAGTTGGCCGTGGGGCTATCGCCTCCCATTGTGTTTTACTTTACAAAACGCCGCTGAGCAGTACTGCCAGAATACGCCTGCAAGTGCTTAGAGACAGCAACGATGGTTTTGTTATCGCGCAAAAAGATCTGGAAATTCGTGGTCCCGGGGAACTATTAGGAACGCGCCAAACTGGGAATGCAGAATTTAAGGTGGCTGATTTGCTAAGAGATCAGGGAATGTTGCCGGAAGTACAGCGTATTGCCCGACATATCCACCAGCATTACCCGGAACATGCCCGCGCCCTGATTGAACGCTGGTTACCAGAACGGACACATTATGGTAATGCGTGATTGAGAACATGTCGGAGCGGACTTGTCGTTTCTCAACGCCGCCAAAAATACGGATATCTGGTTTTATCCAATAATTAAGATGCTCTGCTACAGGGCTTTCTTTTAATTATTCAATTTAATTGGCAATATATTATTTCAGAAGGAATTAAAAATCTAATTATAAAGATAAGTAAAATAAAATTCTTATTCGAATCTGCTATTTTTCATTATTTTATTAAAAAAATTAAATCCAGCACCTCGGATTAATTGATACGACGTTTCACTATCCGAAGTCTTTTATCCGCTAATTGGGGTGATAGGTGGTTCCGACATTTTTCATCAAATTAAGTTGATGATGTGTACGGTATTAGCGCAACATTATGCTCAAAGGTTAAAACGAGAATAGATGTAAATCTATGATAGGAAATTTTAATTAATGTAACATTGAATTACTAAGTTTAAATAGTAAATATTTCTATTAACTCAATGAATTTAATTTTAAATATTTTCTTTTCGAAGTATAAAACCTTGATGGAGGTCACGCAAATAATAGTAGTTTTATTGGTTTTCTTATCTATACTTATATTTCGTTATGGTACATATTAGGATGTTTTTAAATTAGAGCTAAATAAATCTACGTTGATATAATGGAGAGTTTAATATGATTTATGCCAAAAATATTTCAGGTAATGTGGTTAAAGTTGCAATTAGTAAATGGAGTAGTGACGAAGGTGATGATGAATATATTGATATTCCTCCAGGAGAGGTGGCTCAATGGAGTAGATCAGATGAGCGCGGTTTTTTAATGTCATTAGCACGTAAAGATAGTGTCACAATGTTGTATTCAATAAAATCAAATGGCTACATAACTATTTATACTAGCTATGTTGAAAATAACGGTGAACGGATATCTTCTTTATATTCGATACCATCTGCCTAAAAAATTTTATTATTTCACTAGTTTTATTAATTTAATTGCCGTTATTATGCCATTGAATTAAATACAAATATTCATTATTAATATAGTGGAGGACTTATGATTTATGTTAAAAATCTCTCAACTGAACCGGTTAAAGTTTCGGTTAATAAATGTGGAGAGGAAGGTAGAGAGGAATATTTAGCTCTTGATTGTGAAGATGTCAAGGTGTGGGATCTCTCCGATACGCATAGTTTTATATTGTCAGTAATACAGAAAGATATTGAAAAATCATATTCTGCTTCTCATAACAGTTTTATTATTATTTTTGATGATTATGTACAAGATAGCGGCACCAATATATCTCATCAAGAGAAATAAATGAGAATTTGTCATCCGATTTAATTGAGTGTTAAACAAAATTAAATCACCATAATCAGGAATGGAATCTCCATTCCTGATCTATTTATACTCAACGGTTTGCTACTTTCTCCCCTAATGCTTGTTTTTCTGCTTGATTGATAAAGATATATCCAGTCTCTTTATAATTAATCAGTTGTTTTATCAACTTCCCCTGCCAGCATTTCCAGACTAGGTGTTTAGTCCAAATATTTGATGAGTAAGATAATAGAAAGAAATTATCGGCTGATAACTTTAGGTTAATACTAAATTGATTTTTTGGTAGTTGGTTTTAGATTATTTTTATCGATAAGGAGTAAAAGTTAAAATTATGAGGTTTGAGCAGAATAATTTAATAAAGATGTACACCTGTATTGCCACCCTTATTAATACGCAAACATGTAACTTAATTTACCAAGTATTAATTGTAAAGCAAAGAATAAAAATCACCAAGAGAGGTGCGTAATATATTTTCCGTTTATAAAAAAGTGAGTTATTTTTTAGGATTTACATTTAAATTATTTCGTAAAATTATCTTCTTTTTATACTTATTTAAAAAGTGGCTTTGGTAATAACAGGGGCGGGAGAGCTAATATTTCAAATTAAATAAACAATAGGCTAAGCTGGGATATTATAGCTCAGCCTTGGTTTTAGTGTTTTTTAGTCATTCATAATGACAATGGATTAATCATCATATTCACTGTGTACTATATTATCGTTATTAGTATTCCAGGCCACCATCTGACCATTCCTCCGTAAAGCTGCGAATGCATTTTTTGACGCACTTAGGCTGACGATATCTTGTAATCGGGCTATTCCGGGAGGAACCTGAACGTTAGAGCCAGGGATTTTTTCATTATAATCACCCATTTGGTATCCCCAAGTAACCACGCTACCGTTCGCCCGTAGGGCAGCGAAAGCATCCTTTGCTGCACTCAGGCTAACAATATCCTTTAATTTGGCGATTTCGGGTGGAACACTGATATTACCCCAGGAGACCACGCTGCGGTCTGCCCGTAGAGCTGTGAATGAGCTTCCTATATTAGATGAGCCTATTGCTGAATGTAGGCTGATGATATCCTTTAATGCGGCAATCTCGGGTGGGATTACACCTCCTGAACTACTATCCCCCCAGGCAACTACGCTACGGTCTGCTCGCAAGGCAACAAATGCCCTCTTTCCTGCACTTATATTGACAATATCCCGTAATGTGGCAATCTCTGGAGGAACTTGGCCGCCATAGCCGCCATAACGTTCATCTCCCCAAGCAACCACGCTACCGTTCGCACGCAGAGCTGCGGACGCGAGATTGTTTGCACTTATGCTGACAATATCTTGCCATTTTGCAATTTCAGGGGGCATAGGATAGCGACCCCATGTGACTACACGGAAGTTTGCTCGCCGGGCAATGAAAGTATTACCTATTGAACTCAGACTGATAATATCCTGTAATTGGGCAATTTTAGATGGGATTTGGCCGCCATAGTCCTGATCTCCCCAAACAACCACGCTACCGTTCGCCCGAATAGCCGCGAAAGCACGATCTGTTGCGCTTAGGCTGACTATATCCTGTAATCGGACAATATCAACCGGAACTTGGCCGCCATAAGCGACCACGCTACGGTTTGCCCGTAGAGCAGCGAAAGTACTATTTGTTGCACTTAGGCTGACGATATCCTGTAATCGGGCAATATTATCCGGAACTTGGCCGCCATACCACGAATTTCCCCAAGCGACCACGCTACGGTCTGCCCGCAGGCCAGAGAATGCATAATTTGTTGCACTCAGGTTGACGATATCCCGTAATTTGGCAATTTCTGGCGGTACACGGAGTCTCTCCCAAGCGATCACACTGCCATTTTGTAATAACATAGCAGTTGAGTCGTAAGTAGAAGTGATGGAGATCTTGTTGTCAGAGTTACTATGTATTCCAATCCCAGATTGCGGGAATAGGTTGTTTGATGAGAACTCGTTATTTTGTTTCATATTATTATCCTAATAAGGTTATATCGGATTTACCTTACTCACAGGGAGTCTGTACCGTAAAACCTCTGCTTAATGGATTAATTAATTGTCATATTCATTATGCAATTTATTATCATTAGCCGATCCCCAACCAACTCTCTGACCATCGGCTCTCAATACTGTAAATGAGTTTCTTGATGCGCTTAGGCTAACGATATCTCGTAACCGAGCTATCCCAAGTGGGACTTGATTGCCTTGATTACCGTGATCATAGTCTGAATAATTGCCATATCCCCAAGCGACTACACTGCCGTCCATCCGTAGAGCTGCAAATGCGGTTTCTGTTGCGCTTATACTGACAATATCCTGCAATGCGGCAATTTCTGGCGGGGTTTTGATATCATTACCTCCCCAGACGACCACACTGCGGTTTGCCCGCAGGGCTGCGAAAGCGCTCGATGTTGTACACAGACTGACGATATCCTGTAATTGGGCAATTTCCGGCGGAATACTGCCACCCGAAGATTGGTCGCCCCAAGCAACAACACTGTGATTTGCCCGTAGGGCTGCAAAAGCAAAATTTGTTGCACTTAGACTGACAATATCCCGCAATTGAGCAATTTCTGGTGGGATTTGAGTACCTGAATTATTGAACCCCCAGGCGACGACACTGCGGTTCGACCGTAGAGCTGCGAAAGCAGAAACTATTGCACTGATACTGACAATATCCTGCAATTTAGCTATTTCTGGCGGAACTTGACCGCCCCAATTTTTAATTCCCCAAGCGACCACGCTGCGATTTGCCCGCAGGGCTGCAAATGCGCTTATTGTTGAACTCAGGCTGGTAATATCCTGCAATTGAGCAATTTCATCAGGTATTTTACCGCCATAAAATTCATCTCCCCAAGCAACTATGCTACCGTTTGCCCTCAGGGCCACGAAAGCAGAACCTGTTGCCTTTAAACTGATAATATCCTGTAATTGGGCAATTTCTGGCGGAATTTCACCGCCATTACCTTCGTTTTCATTTCCCCAGGCAACCACGCTACGGTTTTTCCGCAGAGCCGCGAAAGCATCATCTGTTGCACTTAGGCTAACGATATCTTGTAATTGGGCAATATCGGACGGGATTTGACTACTAGGGTCATTTCCCCAAGCGATTACTCTGCCAGTTGGCAATAACATGGCGGTTGCCCCTCTGGTAGAGGCAATAGAAGTATTATTATCAGAATGACTACTCCTGTCCGGTTGCCAGTATTGCTTGATAGGATTACCTTCGGCATCCACGTTTGGTGAAGGATCGTTATTTTGATTCATATTATTCTCCTAATGATGGTGATATCGGATTAACCTTTTTACCCACAGGGGAATCTATGCCATAAAACCTATCCCTTGCGGGTTAAGCTGAATTTCTACTGCAATTTAATACCAGCGATTCTTTGATGAATAAGATAATAGAAAGAAATTATCGGCTGATAACTTTAGGTTAATACTAAATTGATTTTTTGGTAGTTAGTTTCAGATTATTTTTATCGATAAAGCGTAAAAATTACAATTATGAGACTTGAGCAACAGAATTTAGGGGGGGATTTACATCTTTATTGCTAATCTTATTAATACGTAAACATGTAACTTAATTTACTAAGTATTAACAGTAAAGCAAAGAATAAAAATCACCAAGAGGGGTGCGTAATATATTTTCTGTTTATAAAAAAGTGAGTTATTTTTTAGGATTTACATTTAAATTATTTCGTAGAATTATATTCTTTTTATACTTATTTAAAAAGTGGCTTTGGTAATAACAGGGGCGGGAGAGCTAATATTTCAAATTAAATAAACAATAGGCTAAGCCGGGATATTATAGCTCAGCCTTGGTTTTAGTGTTTTTTAGTGATTCATAATGACAATGGATTAATCATCATATTCACTGTGTACTATATTATCGTTATTAGTATTCCAGGCCACCATCTGACCATTCCTCCGTAAAGCTGCGAATGCATTTTTTGACGCACTTAGGCTAACGATATCTTGTAATTGGGCAATTTCCGGCGGAATACTGCTGCCCGAAGATGGGTTACTCCAAGCAACGACACTGTTATTTGCCCGTAGGTACCCAAAAGTCATCTTGGTTGGCGGTTGGCTATTTTAACTATTGGTAGCTCCATGCACTTTTAGCCATAATAGCTATTCGAGCCATTTTAGACGGAAGGTGATGTATGGAAATTATTCCCGCACAACTAGCTAAGAACCAGTTTGGTGATCTGCTTATGAAAGTTCAGCGTGAACCTGTGGAAATTAGTAAGCATGGTAAACGTGTGGCCGTGGTTATCTCTCCCGAAGAGTATGATCAGTTCGTACAGCTCAAGTTACAGAATTTAAAAGCCGTTCTGGCTGAATCTATTGCACAAGCTGATCGTGGCGAATTGCATAGTATTGATGATGTATTTGCACCGTTGACAGTTGATGAACTTGAGGGTAAGACTTAAGGATGAGTGTCCGGTTTACTAAGAAAGCCAGAGAGCATATTCGTGCAATCAAACTCTATTCTATGCGCCGATGGGGAGCGAATGTCGCGGAAGCTTATTCAACTTCGTTACGTGTGACTATGACGGAAATTCTTGATCGTCACCCATCCCCCGGTCGTGATCGCAGTGAGGACCTTTATTTAGGTGTACTGAGTTTCCCCGTAGAGAGCCACATTATTTACTACCGAGAAGTTCCGACTGGTATTGAAGTGTTGGCGGTGTTGCATTAGACGCAAGATCCACATAATCATCTATAATGAAGAGCATAAAACGTGGGATACTTTATTTAATTCATGACAAAACAATCAGTTAAGATTTTTTATCAGATACTTGAGTGAGTTACCCGAGCGCTGTTTTCCTCAGAAACCTGAGTTGCCGAACTATTTCATCTGGTTCTCACCAAAATCCCGGCTGGAGGTCAGGAAAAGTTGTTTTGCAGGACGAAGGAAATTCAAAAAAATCCCTCGATAAAACTTGAGGGATTTGTGTAGGAAAGAAAGTGAACCTCGGAGATTATCTCATTAAATCTGACAAACAAGAGCTGTATCGAGGCAATTTCGTTGATAATCATCCCAAAAACCTGGGGGATGAGCCTCAATATCGCTTTCTAACAGCATGGGTTTTTGCCATTTAAATTGTTTGAACCCCGCCTTTTGGATCGCTGTTTGATATTGTTCACGACTCCAACGATACATAGTGAAAGGGCTAGGGGGTATGGTAAGAAATTCAGCTTTCACGAGAGTAGTGTCTTTCACCGGCTCTTCACTCAGAACTTTTATACAATAATTCTCATAATTCCCTTTCTCTAATCGATAATCAGGTTCAAAGGTATACGCAATTAATTTACCGGAAGGCTTGAGATGAGCGGCAATGACACGGAACATAGTTTCAAGGTCTTCAAGAGATTCTGCATGGCAGAATAACCAGGCTGCATTAACTATGTCAAACTTGCCAAATGACTCCGACTCCATCTTGCAAACATTTCTTACGTGAAATTCGATATCGTCACCGTATTGTTGTGATTTGCTTTTCGCAATCGCTATCATGTTTTCTGATATATCGACTCCAATGACTTTCGACGCGCCACGATTTCTGTATTCTCGACTAAAGAGACCATATCCACAGGCTAAATCTAACACTGATTTCCCGTGTATATCTCCTGCCAGATTGAAGATAGTTCTGATTTCTACTTTGATATGGTCAGTAGCATCTGAAAAGCTCTCGTAAAGATGTGCAATAGGACCATATAAAGTGTTATCTTTCATGTTGTTATCCTTAGCTAAAGGCCAAAATACTTTATACCCGTCATTTTTCAAGTTGCCTCTTTGTTGGCTGCGCTCGCTCACCCCGGTCACAGAGTTATCTATGCTCCAGGGGATTCGCTCCCTTGCCGTCGCGATGCATCTTGAAATCCATAGGGTATATTTATCGAAGAGATATATTATTTAGTATGAATTAATAATTACTGAAATTTTTCTCTTATTATAAATAAGATTCCAAAATAGCTCTACATTTCATACCATTCATAATTCCATGTATAACAATGGGTTAGTAAGGTTGCGTGTGGCAGAATCATGAAACGTTATTTATATTAATACGTTAGCGATGAATTAGATATTATTTTTTAATGTTGGTTGATTTTCGGATAAATATGAGAGAGTAAAATAAATATAAAACACTTATGATATGTTTTGTGGAAACTATTATTCTTATAATAATTATGCCATTTAGACAATAGAGAGATGCCAATGAGATTTCTCGGAAGCTAACTGATAATCATTATAGAACCGAATGGCGCGGGTAAATTGACGCTCATTTGTGTTGTTGAGACACTCCTCATCGGTAAAGGCGAAAATAAGCGGATGACGATAAAAACAAAATGACTTTTTTATCGTAAAGCAAAGGTAAAGAAGAGCCAAAAACCAGACAACTCATTGAATTAATTTTACTTTCCTGGAATATCATCACGCTGGATGCTCTGATCCAGTTTGTACCACTCTTTCAAGGCTCGTTCGTCGAAATCGATATTAAATATCATCAAGGTTTACCCTGATACGTCTAGCGGGATTTTTAAGACGGTTACGTACCACTGCTAAGATGTCTGTATCTTCATCATGATCTGCCACCATAACGGAAACTTCAGCGAACGGCAGCTTTTCATTCTCGACAACATAGCGCAGAAAGAGACGCAGCGCATCGGATGGCGATAAGTTCAGTTTCTCAAATGTCTGATACGCACTTTTTTTAAGTTCTTCATCAACTCTGATCTGAATAGTACTCATAACGTTATCTCCTGTAATGACATTTGTATTACATTTTATTGCATAACATTTGTAGTGCAATAAAATTTTTTGCTATAAGTGGAGTATAGAATCGCTGGTAAATGAATTACACATGGCAGGTAAACAAAGTGAAATCCCGCCATAGGCTTATACCAGAAACCATTTTATGATCATTTAAAAAAATCGGGATTTGCCACTTTATCCGGGTGACAATCCACCAGGAACGCCATCATCTCAGTGGCATCTTTGCTCAGGTAGAAGCGGACCATCTTTTCGTTGAACTCATGTACTTTCGCCGCAGGCACGCTGATGGCGTCTATACCGTTTGACATCAAAATACCATTCATCATGAAACGGGAAGTGCGTTTGTTACCGTCAAAGAAGAATTGCTGTAACGCACCAAAAAGGAAGAATGCAATTCCCTTTTCAAAAGGCTGACATTCATCCAATGCCGCCATACCGGCTTGAAAAATGTGGTTCAATTCTGGTGCGCCTGATTCGGTAGGTAACGGAATATGCCGACCACACTCACCCAAACTAACATCTGGGGTGTAGTTGGTCTCCTGCCCTTCCCCACGGAATGTTCCCCATTCCAAGACTTCATTGCGAGCAACTATGCTATGAAGTTTAGCAAACGTAGCTTTGGTCAACTCAAATTGACCTCTTTTCACCAAAGATAACAGGCATCTGGAACTTTCTGCGAGATTCAGTACTTGCTCCTGATCAGAAACCTTCCTACCACCGACGGTTATACCGTCCAACAATGTTTTCACTTCCGGGAAGGTGAAGGGATTACCTTCAAGCACGCTGGCATCCCAAACAAACTCCGGTAACATCCGGTGAAAACGAAAGCATACCCGCTCAATAGAATGAATCGGAACAATAAGAGGAACCGCAGACCGGTCCCAACGAAACCCCAATGCGTTGAAAAGCTTCATCGTTGCCCATCCTTTTTACTACATTTGAATTCGCTAAATTATAAGCAAAACACAGTAAAAGACCATCTCACCAGAAACGCTCTCGTTTGACGAGCTAGTCTCTAAAAATCATTTTATCCGTCAAGAGCAGGCCAGAGAAAACCGATTAACCTCATGAGTGAAAAAAGATTTACAAACGACGAAAGAGACGATAGAGCACAATTTCGCAGACGCGAAGCAGCACACGGATACCATTATTTTTAACAAGACTTGTCAGTGGTCTGACTATTTACCATGCAAATGGCGCTCCATATACTACTGCCAATTATTCATTGTTTCACAAACATAACTTAGCGGAAAAATGTAACACGCATTGAGCGCAGGCAAAAACGAAGACTAAAAACCATTTGTACCATGCATCGATACAGGATACCATTGACCATGATTAAGGCGTTCCGGGATCAGTGGTTGGATGATTATTACTTTCGCGGTGAAAAGTCACCCAACATACCTAGCACAATTGAAAGTGCTTTAAAGCGTAAGCTCGATATTATTCATGTCGCTAAAGGCGAGAAAGATTTAAGGGTGCCACCGGGTAACAGATTTGAGCATCTGGAGGGCAATCTAAAGGAGTGGTGTTCGATCCGCGTTAACAAGCAATATCGCCTGATATTCCAATGGGATGCAGGAGAGGCTAACGGAATCTATCTGGACCCACATACATACAGGTAAGAGGTAAAACGATGATTGAAGCACTAAAAATTCCCGCGCATCAACCTACCAGTGTGGGCGCTATGCTCAAAGAAGAATTTCTGGAACCCTTGGGTATCACTCAGGGCGAACTGGCAAAAGCTATGGGTGTAGGCCGGAAGACCGTCAATGAGCTGTGCGGCGGTCGGCGCGGAGTGACTGCGGAAACTGCCTTTTTGCTGGCAAAGGTTTTGGGAACCACACCGGAGTTTTGGCTTAACCTCCAGTTCATCAATGACATATGGCTGGCTCAGCATAATGAGGTTTTGGCTGACAAATTGGAACACGCGCGGCCCTTGGTAGCCGCCTAGTTGCGATATATTGCGTTGTATTGTCGTTTTGACGGTGAAACGATGACAATGCTTGCCTAAAATAAATAATGATCAAAGAACACAACAACAATACTGCACCAACTACATAGCTGGCGCAGTATTTTGCCAATTTACTCCTACACCGCCGGGAATATCGGCAACAGCAGATAGAGTTTAATCACAATCGCGTTAACGATATCAATAAAGAACGCGCCAACCATCGGCACCACCAGAAACGCTACATGAGACGGTCCAAAGCGATCAGTAATCGCCTGCATGTTCGCAATGGCGGTAGGTGTCGCGCCTAAACCGAAACCACAGTGACCCGCCGCCAGCACCGCAGCATCATAGTTTTTCCCCATCACCCGATAGGTGACAAAAATTGCATACAGCGCCATAACGATGGCCTGAATAGTGAGAATGATCAGCATGGGTAATGCCAACGATGCCATCTGCCACAATTTCAGGCTCATTAACGCCATTGCCAAAAACAGGGAAAGGCTTACGTTACCCAGTACAGAAACCGCTCGGTCAAAGACTCGGTAAAAACCTAACACCGACAGACTGTTACTGAGGATAACCCCGATAAATAACACACAGACGAATGTCGGTAGTTCAAACCATGTACCTTGCAAAAATTCAGATACAAAATTACCTGCCATCAGGCAGATAGCGATCAAGGCGATCGTCTCCAGCATCACCAATGCTGTGATCATCCGCCCGGTATAAGGTTTTTCAAATGCTGTCGGCACCTCGGTATCATCGCCCCTCAGTCCTGGGGTTTTGGTATTTTTCACCAGGAAACGTGCGACCGGGCCGCCAATCAAACCACCCAGTACTAAACCGAAAGTCGCACAAGCCATTGCTACTTCTGTCGCATTTTCAAAACCATAACGCTCACTAAACAGTTTACCCCAAGCGGCGCCGGTCCCATGACCGCCAGACAACGTAACAGAACCCGCCAGTAAGCCCATTAAGGGGTCCAGCCCTAACAGTTCAGCCAGAGCGATACCCACCGTGTTCTGAACCAGCAATAAGCCAACAACGACGAAAACAAACGTGAACAGGACCTTACCACCCGCTTTCAGGCTGGAAAGATTGGCATTCAAGCCGATAGTGGCAAAGAAAGTTAACATCAAAGGGTCTTTAAGAGACAAATCAAAACTGATTTCCCAACCTATTGTTTGTTGAACGGCTAAAAGAATCAGAGCAACTAACAAGCCACCAGCGACCGGCTCAGGAATGGTGTATTTTTCAAGAAATGGGACTGATTGTACAAGTTTGCGTCCAAGTAATAGTACTAATGCGGATGCAACGAGCGTGCCATAAACATCAAGATGATACATCTATGTACCCCAGCTATATTGTTAAAATTATGTAAGTTATTACGACGTTATACTCATCCTTAGAGAACGCCAAAAACAGGCAACGCTGGATTAGAAAAAAAATCTGCCACAAACACAAGTTAAAACATATAAAAATGTGACCAAAGCAAATCATGGCAAGTGACGGAATTTTTACGCAAACGATTGCTTTTGCACCATTGATCATTAAAATGCGTTCTTTGTCAGTCCGGAATTTCACACCATGCTCACCTCATCCCCTGCACAAGCTGAAACAATGCCCCCGAAGAAACCAGTTAGTGAATTGATTTATCGCTTAGAAGATCGGCCACCATTGCCACAAACGTTGTTTGCTGCCTGTCAGCATTTACTGGCAATGTTTGTCGCTGTTATTACGCCGGCAATTTTAATCTGCCAAGCGCTAGGGCTACCTGCTCACGATACGCAGCGGATTATCAGTATGTCTCTGTTTGCTTCAGGATTGGCATCATTAATCCAGATCCGAGCCTGGGGGCCGGTAGGTTCTGGCTTACTTTCCATTCAAGGGACCAGCTTTAACTTTGTTTCCCCACTGATCATGGGCGGGCTGGCATTGAAAAACGGCGGCGCCGACATTCCAACTATGATGGCAGCGTTATTCGGCACTCTAATGGCGGCATCCGTCACAGAAATTCTGTTATCCCGCGTATTGCATCTGGCCCGGAGAATTATCACCCCGTTGGTTTCCGGTGTTGTGGTGATGATTATCGGCTTGTCGCTCATTCAGGTTGGGTTGACCTCTATCGGCGGCGGGTTTTCTGCTATCGAAAATCACACTTTTGGTTCTCCAGAGAATCTGTTTCTGGCAGGCATTGTGTTGGTCGTCATTGTTTTGCTGAACCGCCAGCGTAATCCTTATCTGCGTGTCGCGTCTCTGGTGATTGCAATGGCAGTCGGTTATGTTGCCGCCTGGCTAATGGGTATGCTGCCACCAACAACGGTACAAGAAAATAGCTCACTCATGACAATTCCCGCACCACTCTATTATGGTCTTTCCTTTGACTGGAATCTGCTTATCCCGCTAATGTTGATTTTCATAGTCACTTCGCTGGAAACTATCGGCGATATTACCGCGACGTCTGATGTTTCCGAGCAACCAGTCAGCGGTCCTCTATATATGAAACGTATTAAAGGCGGTGTTTTAGCTAACGGCTTAAATTCTATGCTTTCTGCCGTATTCAATACCTTCCCAAATTCTTGTTTTGGGCAGAATAACGGGGTTATCCAACTCACTGGCGTTGCCAGCCGCCGTGTAGGTTATGCCGTAGCGCTAATGTTGATGCTGTTAGGTCTATTTCCTGCGGTGGCAGGATTTGTACAACAGATCCCTGAACCGGTATTGGGAGGCGCCACTATCGTGATGTTCGGTACGATTGCCGCATCTGGTATCCGTATCGTTTCCAGAGAAGCGCTTAACCGCCGGGCAATTATGATTATCGCGCTCTCTTTAGCGGTTGGTATGGGCGTTGCTCAACAACCGCTAATTTTACAGTTCGCTCCTGACTGGCTGAAAACGTTACTCTCTTCCGGTATTGCTGCTGGCGGTTTGACAGCCATCACCCTTAATCTGGTGTTTCCTCAGGAAAAACAATCTCTCTAACAAGCTGATATCGGGTTACACATAATCAACTCATCACGCACGTATATTTCATCATCGCGCGTGATGATGGTTTATACCCGTCATCTTTCAAGTTGCCTCTTTGTTGGCTGCGCTCACTCACCTCGGTCACATCGTTATCTATGCTCCCGGGGATTCGCTCCTTTGCCGTCGCGATGCATCTTGAAATCCATTGGGTATATCTCCTAGCGGCTGGAAGGCCAAATAAGATCGTTACCAACCCAACCATCAAGATCGTATTCACTCATACACTGCTCAGCAAACCCTTTCAATTGATCCACTAAGCCCGAAGCTTGGGAAGTCCATAACGTATCAAGTCTGGTAATTTCATGACTGCCGGCATAATTGAGCTCGTATAATTCATGCCTGTTAGCGAATTCCGTACCAATAGAGTCCCAAATCAGTTTCATGAGTTTGACTCGCTCAACTGCGCTGTAACCATTGGAGCCACGCATGTATTTATCAAGATAAGGAGAGAGTTCCGGGTTGGAAAAATCGCGGGCATGAGAGTTAACATAAATCAAGGCGCTGCCCAGATCCTGTTCAATAATTTCTTTTACCCTCGGGTAACCCTTCGTCATAAACCAACGATAAGCTACTCCATATTCGTACCGAGGCAATAGGGCATCTTCACCCCAAGGCTCCGGAGATTTAATCATTGCATCACTGAGCGCCCAAAACAGATTACGCCATGACAATACTTCACCAACCCGTGTTTGCACACCACGGAAATCCTTCGTACCTGTGGCTTCAACACCCTTAAGGAGCAATCCAGAAATAAAATCAAGTTTAACCGCCAATCGGGTCACACCATGCAACATAGCCCGATGAAAAAACCCTGATTCAGCAAAAAATAACGAAACTTTATCTACATCTCCATAGATAAATATGTTTTCCCAAGGAACCTTCACTTTATCCAGAATCATTATCGTATCGTTCTCATCAAATCGGGACGAGAGCGGATAATCAAAAGGACTGCCCATTTTATCAGCCGCCATTGAGTAAGAGGGGCGACAAATTAATTTTACTCCTGGCGCATTCATCGGCACAGTAAAGACTAACGCAAATTCCCGTTTCTTTATTGGTAAGCCGTAATGACCAATAAAGTTGTAATGACAAAGCGCCGATCCCGTAGCGACAACTTTAGCGCCGCTGACAATCAGTCCATCATCACACTCTTTTTCAACATGAACACAAATATCACCAATTTCATCAGGTGATAAATGACGATCTATTGGCGGATTAATAATCGAATGATTCCAGTAATACACGTTTTCCTGTGAGCGGATATACCAGTTTTTTGCATTATCAGCAAAATCACCATAAATATCCGGCCTTACGCCGAGTGAGGTAAGAAACGAAGCCTTATAATCAGGGCTTCTACCCAACCAGCCATAACTCATGCGAGCCCACGCGGCGATAGCATCACGATCAGCAATTAAATCCTGTTGTGAGTGCGGTACACGGAAAAAGGGATGTGTTACACCAGAACTACCCGTATCTGTAGGCGTAGTCAGTACATCACGATGAACAGGATCGTGCAAAGCATCATAGAGTTTCGCAATAGAGCGGGCTGTATTTTGAAAAGCAGGATGGTTGGCAACATCGTGAATGCGTTCACCATAAGCCCAGACTTCCCGACCATCGTTTAGCCCATCCAGAAATTCCTTTCCTGTAAGTGGGCGAGTTGTGCGGATACTACCTTCATTCGACGATTTTTGTTTCATGTTTTCTGACATAGAAGATTCCTTACATTATTTATTTGCCGGAAGATGGGTGAAAATAAGCTATGCAGTGTTATTTCAAGCATCAATCAAACTGAGAAAGGAATAGAAGGAATGACGAAAAAAATCATTACTCCATTTATGGCCATACATTAATTCATTCGGATGTCATTGGCTATATTTCCATGCAATAAAATATAGATTTAATGATTATATTAATCACACAATATAATTATTAACAAATTCACACAAACGCGCTAAGTTGTTAATGAAAAAAAACTTAGCGTAAAAAAAACAAAAATACAATTAAACAAAGATTAATCTCTTAAGTTTATTTTAATAGAATAAAACGATAACGAATAATTAATCATTTTTCTCATCTCATACCCTGAAATTATTAGAAATAACACCTGATAGAGTGACTTATTGGGATTCTTATTGTTAAATTCTACAAATGTTACAAATAATAATTTCTCCTCGTTCATAACTTTTATTCACCACCTCTTGAGTGAACACGAAAATTACGGCATAAAAGGAAGTTATAAGCCGACTAAATTGGAGTCTGATGATGAGATGGTTAGGAAAATCGCTGGTTACTCTGTTACTACTGCTAATACTGGCAGTAATCACTGTTTATGTCGTGATGCAGACAAACTGGGGAGCGCATCAGCTTAGTCAATGGTTGAGTCATCACAGCCGTTATCAGGTTCAAATCGGCAATATCGAACATAACTGGTCACAACCAGGTACCCTGGCATTTTCCGATATCGTCGTTAGCAATCAGCAACAGACTTTCACTTTAGCAGCTCAAGTTGTCACATTCGATTTCAACTGGCAGCAACTCACTTCCCCGCGCCATTTTCATCGTCTGTTATTGCAACAGGGCCAATTAACAATCAGAGATCAGTCACAATCCATACCTTTTAGCGCCAATATTCTGCAACTTAATCAGATGACTATTCAGTCAGAAAATGCAGACTGGCAAATTCAAGGACAAAACATCACCGGCGGCATCACCCCCTGGAATCCGCAATCAAATAAGTTGGTAGGGGATGGGGAATTTCAATTCAGCGCTGATAAACTGAATTTCAATGATATTTCTCTCGAAAAAGTTATTATGCGAGGAGATAACCAGCAGAATATCCTGACTATCCGTTCATTTGGCGCAACATTGGCACAAGGTTCAGTATCGGGTAATGGGCAACGTCAGCCTGATGGTAGCTGGCAGTGGGATAATTTACTTATCAGCAATATTCGTTGGCAAACGCCAATGACACTTGAAGCGTTATGGCTAAAAGCGAGCAAATTACCTGCCGTTAATATTAAAGATCTGAGCCTTACTAATGCCAAGCTGGAAGGTAAAAACTGGTCTGCCAACTATCTGGATGCCTCAGTAAAAAATGTTGGTTTGACCAACGGGAACTGGCAGGCAAAAGAGGGCATCATTGATTTCAATGTCATGGATACTACGCTGAATGATCTTCATTTCACCGATATTATTGGTCACCTTCTTCTGGCTGGCAATGAACTCACTATTTCCAATCTCACGTCTCGTTGGGAAAAGGGATTATTCCACGTCAAAGGGAAATGGAATCACCAAACAAAACAATTCAACATCACCAATGCAACAGTTGCCGGTTTAATTTATACCTTGCCGCAAAACTGGCATCAGCTACTGAAAAAATCATTGCCTGAATGGATATCCAGATTTTCCATTAACGAGATGACGATTAACAACAGTTTATTGATTGATATTAACCCCAATTTTCCATTCCAGCTTACCGCCCTCAGTGGTTATATCTATGACATGGAGTTACTGAAAGAAGGGAAATGGGGGATCTGGAGTGGCTCTTCAAATCTAAGTGCCACCAGCGCAACATTTAACAAAGTTGAATTACGTCGCCCTTACCTTAAATTACACACAGAGGGAAATAAACTGATTGTCGACCAATTAGATGCTTCTGTTGATGATGGATTGCTGAAAATAAAAGGCACAGTAGATCAACAGGTACAGAAGCCATTCACTTTAGATTTCCGGGGAATAGATGCAGATTTGGCGATTTTACCTCAATGGCGGTGGGTGCCGTTGAAATTACAGGGTAAAGGTAATTTCACGCTGTTAATACAGGGAGATCTTGCTGCTGATGATATTAAAAGTACTATTGATGGTACATTGACTGCCACGGATAAACAATCAGGCAAAGAAACTCAAGTAATCGATAAAGGGCAGATATCCATACAAAATTGTGAAACCTGCTCAGTTATTAGGCTATAACCGTGTAAACACCCAGTAACACCAAATAGCCCAAAAATTGGGCTATTTGGGATGAGATCACAGCTTAAATAGTTTTGCATGACTTCCAACCCGATATAAGAAAACCTCTTGCTCAGTTCTCTTATAAATCAATAGGAGATCCGGCTTTCCATGACATTCCAGATACCCAATATAATCCCCCTTCAATGAGTGCTCTTTATATTCACGGGGAAGTGGTTTTCCCGTGGCAAGCAGTTTTAATACGGTATTAATAACAGAAATAGCTGATTTATCATGCTGAAAGGGTTTTAAATCCTTTTTAAATGCAGATGAATATCGAATTTTTAGCATATTTTATTTAAAAATTTCATCCCAAAATTCATCTACGGTATCTACACTTGTACCACCACCACTTTCCAGCTCACGGATCGCCGCCTGCGTTGTGGCATTAGGAATGTGGCGTTCCTTTGTCGCTCGGGTTAATACCAGGCGGACAAAACTAGACATATCCAAACTGTTATCCTGAGCAGCTCTCGCTACCGCATTTTTTAGTTCTTCAGGAACACGAACTTTTAATATGGCCGTATTCATAGTATCCCCCTCTTCTGACTGTTTTCTCCCTTATCGTAGGACTATTGTGGACACAAATCAAGATTGTCAGACTAATAAACACACAAAATCTGTATTCTATAGCGTTATGAAGGTACAAAAAATGGCGTGCATACTGCCTAAACCTGATGCCTTTATGTTGCGCGTACTCAACGAAGCTTAACCTTATAAAAGCAGCCTTTCATTTCTGCTGTTAACATGAAAAATACCACCAGTGGCATATTTAATGCCACTGCGAAATCTAAGCGATAGCCGTATAAGCATTCGGCAATACCATATAGGTGCCAGTAAATACCGCACCAATTCCCTGATCGCCGCTGACAATCACATCCAACTTCACTCTCGCTTTACTGCCTTGTGCCAAACGAGCCAAATCACCGCTCATATTTTTAAGATCCGCAACAGATTTTGGCCTGCCAATAACCGGTTTTTTGTAACGGATATCGGCATCAGCCAGAATAATATCGCCACCCAGTTGACGTTCCTGCAACAACAGCCAGATCAATCCCCAACCGGTCAATGTCGCTAATGAGAATAGACTGCCAGCAAAGATAGTTTGGTGAGGATTTTGATTACCTGCTTCCGGCATGGTGGTAATAAAGCTCTGACCGGTATATTGAGAAATTCGTACCCCCATTTTTTCACTGAGGGGAATATGTTTGTACCAAGCCTGTTGCAGTTCGTTGCACCAATCCGGCCGGTGAAGAATATCATCAAGTGTCGCAACCGGTTTTATCATCAGAAAATGGCGAACCGGTGTCGTTTGCGGGCTAGTAATTGGCCCACGGTTTTCAAACCCCAATTTACTGAAAAACTCCACCGCATATTCACGAGCACTGCAAACTACCCGCTTAACACCTTCCTGACGGGCAACCGATTCCAGGGCCATTGCGATTAATTTTCCTAACCCTCTACCTTGTACGTTGGGATGCACTGCCAGAAAGCGGATTGCCCCCTCACTATCCGCATTGATATATAAACGCCCTACCGCCACTGGGTTACCTTTCTCATCCACAACCATCTGGTGATGAGCCATCGTGTCATAACCATCTTTTTCAGAGCCGACAGGCTGATGCAGTGGCTTACGCAACATTTCCCAACGAAATCGGTAATATGCTTCCAGTTCTTGTTCTGTTTCAGGTACTCGCAGATGATACATAGAAACTGCCCCTTTCTTTTGCTTATGATGTTTAATCGGGGATGGTTGCGTTCTACTGGCTATTTTTGGTTGCTAGACCTGCAACCAGAAAGTGACTGGCCCATCGTTTGTCAGGCTGACTTTCATATCGGCAGCAAACCGCCCGATTTCTGTTTTTACACCACTTTGGCGGCATTGTTCAACAAAATAGCGATATAATTCATCGGCCTTGTCTGGGGCAGCGCCACCGGAAAAACTGGGGCGCATGCCTTTTTGAGTATCGGCAGCCAGTGTAAACTGGGAAACCACCAACAAACTGCCTCCGGCCTGCTGGACGTTCAAATTCATTTTGTCCTGCTCATCACTGAATACCCGATACCCAACCACCTTTTCACACAACCGTTTTGCCTTCTGTTGATCATCTCCTTTCTCAACACCTAGCAACACCAGCAGGCCGTGACCAATTTCCCCAACGACTTCGTTCTTAACAACAACATTTGCTTGTGTTACCCGCTGGATTAACGCAATCATATTTTTCCTTTATTCAGATAGTCACATCAGCACACTATCCTCTATTATCCGTTCAATCCTTCATTTTGTTCAGAAAAACCGCTTGCTTCGAAATAATCTGGCACTGTCTGCCTATCAACAACATGAACGCTATTGATCCCTAACGCCCTGGCTGCTTCCACATTTTCCAGCACATCGTCAAAAAACACCGCCTGATCCGGTGAAAAGCCTTCTGTCTCAAGCACATATTTGAAAATATCAGGTTCAGGTTTACGCATTGCCAAATCCTGTGACAAATAGAGGTAATCAGCGGATGCCGCAATCTCAGGATAATTATGCGGCCAGTAATCCAGGTGCAAGCGGTTTGTGTTGGATAACACCACAACCCGGTGTCCTGCCTCACGTAATTTCTTCATTATCTGAATAATTTCAGGCCGGATATCAATAAAGATAGCATGCCATCCAGCAGCAAACTGCTCAAAACTGAGTGAAATACTCATTTCCTGACATAAAGTATCAGCGAATTCCAGATCAGTAATTTGACCACGCTCATGTTTTTCAAACGTTTCTCCCATAGAGAAACTTTTAGTCAAAGTCGCAAGAGGTGTCCCGCTCAAATTACTCCATACCGCTAAAACCCTTTTAAAATCAATATCAATAATCACATTACCCATATCGAAGATATATAGCATAATTACCCCCTGGCTAATTAATGACTTTTTACTTTAATCGTATTTTCAATTAGAAAACAGTACGGACAAGTAAAAAGCGAATTACTTCACGGTATTTTTTTTATGAAACTATAAAGTAGCATCCAGATTAAAAAAGTCGAGTAAGGTGTTATATTTATGTCGTGGTTCCTCCTCTGTATCAGCCTTCTTCTGGCTGGATATTTTATATATGGCAAGATTGTCGAAAAGATATTCACTATTCGGCCAGAAAGAAAAACCCCTGCGCTTTCTATGGCTGATGGTGTTGATTATGTTGCTATGTCCACCCCAAAAGTTTGGTTAATTCAGTTACTGAATATTGCCGGCGTGGGTCCTATTTTCGGCCCAATTCTTGGCGCCCTCTATGGCCCGCTTGCCATGCTGTGGATTGTATTCGGCTGTATCTTCGCCGGCGCAGTACACGATTACTTCTCCGGTATGCTCAGTGTGCGTGCCCGTGGTGCATCCGTGCCCGTTATCGTTGGTAATGAACTGGGCAAAACCATGAAGCATTTCATGAATATATTTGCTGTTATTCTGCTGATGCTAGTTGGAGTCGTCTTTGTTTTGAGCCCTGCCGGCTTGTTGAATAACCTGCTGAAAGAGGCAATGGGTTGGGATAACATTGCTATCTGGGTCGGTATTATCTTTGCTTACTATATTCTCGCAACGCTGGTGCCTATTGATAAAATCATCGGTCGCCTTTACCCATTATTCGGCGCATTGCTATTGTTTATGTCTGTCGCGCTGATGGTCGGTTTAGCAATGAGCGATAAGCCCTTCTATTCTCAAGGATTAGATTTCACCACTAACTTTAACCCGAAAGATCTGCCTATTTGGCCATTGCTATTCGTTACGATTGCTTGTGGCGCTATTTCTGGTTTCCACGCCACTCAGTCTCCGCTGATGGCGCGTTGTATGCAGAATGAAAAAAATGGTCGTTTCGTTTTCTACGGCGCAATGATTGGTGAAGGGATTATCGCGCTAATCTGGTGTACATTGGGCCTGAGTTTCTATGAAGATACTAACGCGCTACAAGCGGTGATTGATCAAGGTACAGCCTCTCTGGTTGTTCACGAAGTGTCCACATCTCTGTTAGGTACCGTCGGCGGTATTCTGGCAATCCTCGGTGTGGTGATTTTGCCAATTACTTCTGGCGATACCGCATTCCGTTCTGCCCGGCTTATTATTGCTGAATTCTTGAATATTCCTCAGCAACAAATGACTAAACGTCTGTTATTAAGTGTGCCAATGTTTATTGTCGGTTATCTGATTACCAAAACTGACTTCAATATCATTTGGCGTTATTTCGGTTGGGCAAACCAGACTACAGCAATGGTCATGTTATGGGCTGCCTCCGCATGGCTGCTGCGTCGCAATAAGTTCCATTGGATCACCACCCTGCCAGCCATGTTTATGACCGCAGTGTGCTTCACCTATCTGGCATTTGCGCCAGAAGGTTTTGCGCTAAGCTGGAATATCTCCGTTGTTATCGGCCTGGCCGCAATGGTGGTTGTCACAATTGCCTTCTTCGCGAAAGTCCGCTCTCAATCAGCTTCCGATAATATAAAAGCCGAAGCATTAAATGAGTAAAAAACCAAGAAGATATTAAATATCACAACAGCCCCTCACGATAAAAAGTTGAGGGGTTTTAATTGCCGATCTCCTTTATCGTGATAAGAAACATTTATTCCTCCTGCAAATATCAGACGAAATATCACATGAATATTGATAATTTAAGCGTTACGATCAGAAAAATTAGTGAAGAAAACGCCATTTCCCCATAGAGAATGTCTGGGATAGCTTCTTTATGAAAGCTTAGTACCCATTATAGTGACAAACAATGAAAAAGAATTCATCTGGGTAGAGGGTTAATTGTAGAAAATTGGATAGATTAAGCCCTTTAAAAGTAAACCTACAAATAGTCGTTAAATTAGGGAGTTTCCAGACAAAGATATGATTCGCCGTTCCTAATCGTTTCCTGCTCAACTATTAAATAAAAAACAACTCATTGAAACTCTCGCCAAATGATAATCACGCTCATCCTTCTGAATAGTGGCGAACATAAACAAGATTGACTACAATTGTTATTAGCAGCACACTACGAATAGTGGGTTAAATCATACACCATTCGAAAACCAAAACCTTGCTTTAATAAATGTAGGTTTGTTCGTTTTCAAATGCGATACCAAAGAGAGTCGTTCCCATTAATGGCGCCAAAGCGTTTCTTTTTACGGGCAACTTACCTTTGGATAATTGATCGCTTGTATCGAAGTAAACGCTTCTAAACTGAGTTTGATGAATTCCCTCCCCTGAACTACAAGGGAAAGGTCTTAAATGTTTTTAGAAAACTGGAGAATCAACCATGTATATGTTTTTACCTTTTTTACTCGCATTATTTGCGGCTATCACCACCCTATATGGCAAGTATAAAACCAGTTATACCCTATGGGGTCTCCTTTTGGTGACGACTGTAGTTTGGTTTATCCATCATGCAACTGATTCGTTAAATCTATCTTTTTAATGGGAGACAATCTAATGAATCAGGTATTAGCCACAAAACAACAGATCAGCTACGGCATGATATTTAACCTCATTGGGTTATTTGCTATCAGCGCTGCTCTAACCCTTGCCTTCTATTATCAATTGGTCCTTTCAGAACTCCCTTGTCCATTATGTTTGCTACAGCGGGCAGGCATGATCACGATAGGGTTTGGTTTCCTGTTTAATCTGCGTTTTGGCATCAAAAGCGCACATTATGGCTTGTCACTTCTCGGCTGTATCGTGACTGGCATTGTTGCGATCCGACAAGTATTTTTACATATCACACCCGGTGATCTCGGTTATGGTTCCGCATTTTTGGGTCTGCATTTCTATACTTGGGCCCTTATCTGCTCAGTTATTGCGATTATCGGCATCTCAGTCATGCTGATATCAAAAAGCCTAGAAAAAACAACTGAAGCAAGACCAAACAAGTCGGTTATCGGTCAGATTATTATCGGATTATTTGTCATATTAATTACCGCAAATTTAATCTCCACGGTTTTGGAATGTGGCGGTGGGCAGTGTGATGACAACCCAACGTTCTATCAACTGCTCGGTAAATAATCTCATTTGTTTAAAAAACTCAGGGCGCCATTGGCGCCCTAAGCATTGGTATTGCAGGAAAGATTATGCTTCTTTACTGCGATACGCACGACGGCGTTCGTTTTCCGTCAGATGGCGTTTACGCAGGCGAATAGACACCGGGGTCACTTCCACCAGCTCGTCATCATCAATAAACTCCAGAGCCTGCTCCAGGGTTTTCTTAATATGTGGAGACAGGGTTGTCGCTTCGTCAGTACCAGATGCACGGACGTTAGTCAGTTTTTTACCTGTCAGACAGTTAACTGTCAGGTCATTAGAACGGGAATGAATACCGATCACCTGGCCTTCATATACTTCGGCGCCATGACCAAGGAACAACTTACCGCGATCTTGCAAGCTGTAAAGCGCATAAGCAACCGCTTTACCCTGACCATTGGAAATCATCACGCCGTTCTGACGGCGACCGATTTCACCCGGACGAACATCATCATAGTGGCTGAATGTCGCATACAGCAGACCAGTACCGGAGGTCATTGTCAGGAACTCAGTACGGAAGCCAATCAGACCACGGCTTGGAATAATATAATCAAGGCGTACACGGCCTTTACCGTCTGGCAGCATGTCGCGCAGATCCGCTTTACGCTCACCCAACGCCTGCATCACATCTCCCTGATGCTGCTCTTCAATATCCAGCGTCACCTGTTCGAAAGGTTCTTGCTTGCGACCATCGATTTCACGGAAGATAACTTTCGGACGGGATACCGCCAGTTCAAAACCTTCACGGCGCATGTTCTCAATCAGAACAGATAAGTGCAATTCGCCCCGGCCAGAAACACGGAACGCATCCGGATCTTCTGTTTCTTCAACCCGCAGCGCGACATTGTGAACTAACTCTTTCTTCAAACGCTCAAGGATTTGACGTGAAGTAACATATTTGCCTTCACGGCCACAGAAAGGAGAGGTGTTAACACAGAAATACATGCTCACTGTCGGCTCATCAACAGCCAGCGGCGGCAACGCTTCAACCGCGTTGACGTCACACAGGGTATCAGAGATATTCAGCTCACCCAGGCCGGTAATCGCAACGATGTCGCCCGCTTCCGCTTGCTCACTCTCAATACGCTCCAGACCCAAATGGCCCAACACTTTACCGATTTTACCGTTCCGGGTTTTACCTTCACTATCAATAATCGTGACATTCTGGTTTGGCTTAACTGTACCGCGCTTGATACGACCAATCCCAATAACGCCAACATAGTTATTGTAGTCAAGCTGAGAAATCTGCATCTGGAATGAACCGTTCAGGTCAACTTTCGGCGGCTCTACATGATCGACAATCGCCTGATACAACGGCGTCATATCTGTCGCCATATCTTCATGATCAGTACCGGCGATTCCCATCAACGCAGATGCATAAACAATGGGGAAGTCCAGTTGCTCGTCAGTCGCTCCCAGATTGACAAACAGGTCAAACACCTGATCTACAACCCAATCAGGACGGGCGCCAGGACGGTCAACTTTGTTAATAACCACAATCGGTTTCAAACCATGAGCGAACGCTTTTTGTGTCACAAAACGGGTCTGAGGCATTGGCCCGTCCATAGCGTCCACCAGCAATAGTACGCTGTCAACCATAGACATAACACGTTCAACTTCACCGCCGAAATCGGCATGTCCCGGAGTGTCTACGATATTAATACGGTAGTCATTCCATTTAATGGCGGTATTTTTTGCGAGGATAGTAATTCCACGCTCTTTCTCCAGATCATTGGAGTCCATCACACGCTCTGTCGCTGTCGCACGGTCACCGAAAGTACCGGATTGTTGCAGCAGCTTGTCAACCAGGGTCGTTTTACCGTGGTCAACGTGCGCGATAATGGCGATATTACGCAATTTTTCGATCACAAACTTTGCCTCAGGCATTTATAGAAATGGCGCGCTATTGTACACACATTGGTCGAAGGACTAAACAGGATCACAATAATCTATGCTTAACAACTTGATGACAATGAAATTGTGATCCCTTTCACGCCCATAAATAGACGCATTTTTTGATATAAACGCACTAACATTGTGCGTCTCAGTCATATAATTGCACCAATATAGTGCAATTTTCCCAAATATTCCGGTATCCCATCACCGGTATACCTACGATACAGTATATTGCAAGGTGTTAAAAAGTTGGCATGCTTTTCGCAAATGCTTTTCGTGATTGAATTGACTTTCACAACTAATTTGACTTTCATAACTATAAGTTTGAAGTTTGCAAACGTGTAAATAGCCTTGTTAAGGTAAAAACAATGTGATTGTGTTTTCTTTAGTCTTAATCACGACAATTTTATCAAGACCAACACAAACCAGGAGAAACCGAGTATGTCTGTTGAACATGTTTTAACCATGATTGAAGAGCATCAGGTGAAGTTTATTGATTTGCGTTTCACTGATACCAAAGGCAAAGAACAACATATGACCATTCCTGCTCATCAGGTTAATGCAGACTTCTTTGAAGATGGCAAAATGTTTGACGGATCTTCAATTAGCGGTTGGAAAGGGATTAACGAATCTGACATGGTGCTAATGCCAGACTCCAGTACAGCCATGCTTGACCCGTTCTTTGACGATGCCACATTGATCCTACGTTGTGACATTCTGGAACCCGGCACCATGCAAGGCTACGACCGTGATCCCCGTTCCATCTCTAAACGCGCTGAAAACTTCCTGCGTTCAAGCGGAATTGCCGATACTATCCTGTGCGGACCAGAACCTGAGTTTTTCCTGTTTGATGACGTGCGCTTCAGCAGCGCCATGTCCCATTCTTACTATCACATCGATGATATCGAAGCTGCATGGAATTCCGGGACGCAATACGAAGGCGGCAACAAAGGCCATCGGCCTGCGGTAAAAGGCGGTTATGCTCCCCTGCCTCCCGTTGATTCTTCTCAGGATTTACGTTCAGCGATGTGCCTGACAATGGAAGAGATGGGGTTGGTTGTAGAAGCTCATCATCATGAAGTGGGAACAGCAGGTCAAAATGAAATCGCTACCCGTTTCAACACCATGACCAAAAAAGCGGACGAAACCCAGATTTACAAATACGTCGTACATAATGTCGCGCACAATTTCGGCAAGACGGCAACCTTTATGCCAAAACCTCTGGTTGGCGATAATGGCTCGGGTATGCACTGCCATATGTCTCTGTCCAAAAACGGGACTAACTTGTTTGCCGGTGACAAATACGGTGGTCTGTCCGAACTGGCGCTATTCTACATTGGCGGTATTATCAAACATGCTCGTGCACTGAACGCATTTACCAACCCGACAACCAACTCTTATAAACGTTTAGTTCCGGGCTATGAAGCCCCGGTTATGCTCGCCTACTCCGCCCGTAACCGTTCAGCATCTATCCGTATTCCCGTTGTCGCCAGCACTAAAGCTCGCCGTATTGAAATACGTTTCCCTGATCCAGCGGCTAACCCTTATCTGGCGTTCGCCGCTCAGTTGATGGCTGGCCTTGACGGTATCATCAACAAAATCCATCCCGGTGATGCGATGGATAAAAACCTGTATGACCTGCCACCGGAAGAAGCCAAAGAGATCCCTACCGTCGCTCCTTCTCTGGAGGAAGCACTGGCGGCATTGAATGCCGATCGTGAATTCTTGACTCGCGGCGGTGTATTCACCGATGACGCCATTGATGCATATATTGACTTGAAAAACAGTGAAATAGAACGTGTCCGTCTGACGCCGCACCCACTGGAGTTTGAACTCTATTACAGTGTGTAATTAGCAGCACCGTTTCCGCTGATCATTTTTGTTGCCGTGAAACCTTTAGCCCATCTTCGGATGGGCCTTTTTCCTGCTAGCTAAATTTCAGGCTTTGACTGGGTTTTACGCTCGAACATGATACAGTGCACCAAAAAGGTGCAGGAGTGTGGATGAAAACGGAAAATCTGCCCGATAGCGGGCAAATATTAAATTCACTCATTAACAGTGTACTGGTACTGGATACTGATCTCGTCATCCGTTATGCCAACCATGCGGCACTGCAATTATTCGCTCAGAGTACCCGTAAACTATTCGGTACACCTCTTCCAGTACTGTTTAGCTATTTTTCACTGGATACAGAACTGATGCGCTCTAGTCTGGTCAGCGGCCAGAGTTTTACTGATAACGAAGTAACGTTAGTGGTTGATAACCGCTTTCACACTATGTCGCTCAGTGCCCAACCGATTTCCGAGCAGTTCATCTTGCTGGAACTGGCGCCTATGGATAGTCAACGCCGGTTAAGCCAAGAGCAGGTACAACAAGCTCAGCAGATAGCCGCACGGGAATTGGTTCGGGGGCTGGCACATGAAATCAAAAACCCCCTTGGTGGGTTGAGAGGAGCCGCGCAATTACTGTCAAAAGCACTGCCTGATCCTGCTTTGCAGGAATACACCCAGGTAATTATTGAACAAGCCGACCGATTGCGCCATCTGGTAGACAGATTGCTTGGCCCACAACATCCGGGGGAACGAATTAAACAAAGCATTCATTATGTTGCTGAACGGGTTTCTCAGCTAGTCTCGCTGGAAATGCCGGATAACGTCACACTAGTAAAAGATTACGATCCCAGTTTGCCAGAACTGGCCCACTATCCTGATCAAATTGAACAGGTGCTACTGAATATCACCCGTAACGCCTTGCAAGCGCTAGGCAAACAGGGGGGAACCATTACCCTCCGCACTCGTACTGCTTTTCAAATTACCTTGCATGGTAAGCGCTATCGTCTGGCGGCCAGAATTGACGTGGAAGATAACGGGCCGGGTATCCCGCCACAAATTCAGGACACCTTGTTTTACCCAATGGTCAGCGCTCATGAAGGTGGAACAGGTCTTGGTCTATCCATTGCTCGCAATTTAATAGACCAACACTCTGGCAAAATAGAATTTACCAGTTGGCCGGGACACACAGAATTTTCTATCTACTTACCAATTAAGAAATAGAGGATAACGATGCAACAGGGAAAAATTTGGATCGTCGATGATGACAGGTCAATCCGCTGGGTACTGGAGCGAGCGTTAAGTAACGCGGGGATGGAATGTACCAGTTTTGCCGACGCGGATAGCGTACTGACCGCTCTGGCCCAAAACACACCTGATGTACTGATTTCGGATATCCGTATGCCGGGGATGAATGGGCTAAACCTGCTGAATAACATCAAACAGAGCAACCCTTTGCTGCCAGTTATCATTATGACCGCTCACTCTGATCTGGATGCTGCGGTCAGTGCTTATCAGCAAGGAGCGTTTGATTACTTACCAAAACCCTTTGATATTGATGAAGCCGTTGCCTTGCTGGAACGAGCGCTTAGCCACTCCCGCGATCAGAATCAATCAATTAAAAGTCCGCAGGTCGTCACATCCGTTTCTGACATGATAGGAGAAGCGCCTGCCATGCAGGATGTTTACCGTATTATCGGCCGCCTCTCCCGGTCCTCTATCAGCGTCCTGATTAATGGCGAATCCGGTACCGGGAAAGAATTGGTGGCCCATGCGCTGCACCGTCACAGCCCACGGTCCAATGAGCCATTTATTGCCCTTAACATGGCAGCTATTCCTAAAGATTTGATTGAATCAGAGTTATTTGGTCATGAAAAAGGCGCTTTTACCGGCGCTAATCAGGTACGTCATGGCCGATTTGAACAAGCCAATCGCGGTTCACTATTTCTTGATGAAATTGGCGATATGCCTCTGGACATTCAAACTCGTCTGTTACGGGTATTGGCGGAAGGCCAGTTCTACCGAATTGGCGGCTATGCTCCAGTGAAAGTGGATGTACGGATTATCGCGGCAACCCATCAGGATCTAGAACGTTTGGTACAGAAAGGCAAATTCCGTGAAGATCTCTATCACCGCCTTAACGTTATTCGTATGCAATTACCGCCCTTACGTGACAGAGTAGAGGATATCCCTCGCCTGACCCGTCATTTCCTACAACAGACTGCCAAAGAGTTAGGCGTAGAAACAAAGATTCTCCATCCTGACGCAGAAATGGCCTTAATGCGTTTACCCTGGCCGGGCAATGTTCGCCAGTTGGAAAATATCTGCCGTTGGCTGACTGTCATGGCCGCAAGTCAGGAAGTACTGGTACAGGATTTACCGTCTGAATTATTTGAACCCCACCATACCGAAACCGGCACAACAACATCTGTAAATTCCGTATCTGCAAATACGACACCTACACATACAATACAGGAAAACTGGTCGCAGCTACTTGCCCTGTGGGCAACAAGCGCCTTGGAAAACGGTCAGCAGGATCTGCTATCTGAAGCATTACCGTTATTGGAGCGTACCTTACTTGATTGTGCACTTAAGCATACTAAAGGTCATAAACAAGATGCTGCACGATTGCTAGGTTGGGGACGCAATACTATTACACGGAAGTTAAAAGAACTTGGGTTGGAGTAAGGAGATGATATCTCCAGTCCTATAACCATTTTGCGGGATTTAATATATCAGATTCCCCATTAGCAGGATTAAATAACCGATCTCGATCACACTTTATACTATTCATTCAGACAAGGAAATAATCCCACATAAAGCCAATATCACTATTATTTCTGGCACAGTTAATGCCGTCGGAATAAAAAATCGACGTCAGGGCAAAGTTTTTAGGGATCGTTATAACTGATTGACTGTCTGTATTATATCTGATAAAACCAGTATCAAACGTGATTAATTTACGATCAATCGAGATAATAGAATCGACAAAAGGCAAGATTGAGCAGTATCTATCACCCTCCAAGTGAACAGAACGTATCTGAAAGAATAGCGCTTCTTGATAAGGAGAAACCCAATAATCTCAGAAATTACCTAATTGAGAATGTGTGACGCACTACCAACGCAGTTGTATACAACTACTTAACCTAGTCCAAAGCTACGGGGGTATATTGAGTGTCTGTAGCTCGCGCAATAAAAACCCTCAAAGAGGATCTCTGGATTGAGTCGGCAATGTAACAACATATTGCGGCAATGCGAGTGTATTCTGACAAACAGTTAGGAACCAGAAAAAATACGCAATATTTCAAACTACTGTTATTGTCTCACCAAGTGAGCGAGAACTTAATTTAAGAAAACCACAACCCCGGTTGTGATTTATATTCAAACTAGTAATTAAAGGGTTGGTTTAAAATGATGAAGTGGTGTCGGATTATTATGGCAGTTATTTTGTTTTATTCTCTTTTCGTTGGTATGATGCAAGTATTGTCGCTTAATTTTTATATTTTTCATGATTATTTTGGCTGGTGGAAGATTCCAGCCAAAGTGGCCGCTGTAATCGCCACTCTTTACGTTTTTGCTCTACTTGCTAAGTTTTTGCCTCTTATTATTGTTATTTTTATATGTAGCTTAGTTTTGGTGGTAAATGTATGGCATTGGTCATTGTGGACTTCAATCCTTATTCTTATTTGGCCGGTTATTGTTGTCTTGGTTTATTGCGTACTCACCAAAAGCCTGAAATATAATACATCGGACTAGTACTACAACCATAATTTTCTTTCCCGACAGACAATACATTCATATAAAAGCTTAAATCATACGATTTCTCAGTATTGTAATTATCAGAAAAAATACAATCTCACATTGGAACTAGATACAAAGAATAACGGAACTTCATTACACAATGTTAATTACTTTTTATAGAATAAATCAAAATATTTGGAATTTATATTTTCTTTTACGGAAACCAATATCTGACATTGTACTTTTTTAGTGAATTTTTGTTACTTGATTGATATAGTTATTTTTATATAAATATGTTATATTGATTTTCATTAATTAAGATAGCATATGGATGACAGAGGTACATTAATGCAATAAATAATGCTCTAGTTAATAGCTCAGTTATAACTGAGGACAAACTAGCTGTAATGATGATATTCTGCTTTCAATTATTATCATCTACAAATAAAGATGAAGTTAATATGCATATCTCTGATGGTAGGGTATTAACACTGAAATTCGAAGAAAATTTAATTAATCATTGATTTGGAGCTTATGTATGGAATCTAGTATCGAAAATGACCTCTGGAAAGAGGTAGATCGGCAAAATGATTTGCTTTGGAGAATAGAAGAAGCTAAGCGTGTAGCGGGCCTCAGTCTCGAAAAGGCAGTAAATGACACTATAGAATTAGGTGAAGAGGTCGTAGATACTATAGGCTTAGGTATGAGACGTAAGCTCTGGCAACTTTCATATTTTTTTGACGGTTATGAAGATGTATACGGAAGGATAAAAGAAGAAGATCACAGAATGAAATTAAATCTGATGGATCTTAAAAATGAAAATAAAAGAAAATTCATTTCGAGAATAACAGAAATATATGTTGATGAAGTATTTAAAGGTAATGAAGAAAAGGAGAAAGAAAGAATATATGGAAAAATATTAAAATTTTCCGCTAAAGTGACAATAGGTAAATCAATTAAATTAAGTGTATCAGCTATAATAGCAGAAGCCATATATTTAAATTTAATTAAAAAAACCATAGTGAAAAACATAGCCAAGCGATTTATAAGTGGATTATTAAATATTGCCCAATTTTATGGATATTATGAGAAAGCATCAATATCAGCAAATAGACTTAAAATAACATGTCCACAACTCTATTGGGCTTTGTATTTTCAAAAACTGGAAATGTTATATTTTATAGTTGAACCTGAATTAGAAAAAGGAATTTATTTAATAGAAGGATTTAGGAATAAGCAGGTCAGCGAAGAAGAAGTTGCTCGCGTACTTGCACATATGATGGGGGATTGAATTTATATATGAAAAATAAAACATTTAGTAAAGGGTGGTTCAAAAATCTTTTTTATGTATTTATTAAAGAATTATTGTGGTCAAATATGCCCGTTGTAGCCATTTTTATATGGGGGATTGTATCAGTGTATTTCTTCCCCGATGAATGGTGGATTGCATCTTTAATAGGAAGTATTGTAATTGTTGTTCTATTTCTTGTTCTCACATATTTAAGTGAAAGAAAAAAAAGCTAAGCGTATATGTTTAGCTCCAAGCCGCTGACAAACCTCGTTGAAAATAACGAGGTTTGTTTCTTTCATTATGAACCATAATGCTACCCCATTTTCTTCATTAATCCAGTCTAATCACCCGTCAGAGCGTTATTTTAGCTTTCCCTGCATTGACAGGCTCGTTCTCCATAGATAAAAACAACAAAGCATCGCGACCAGCAAAGCTATATTCTTGATATTTTGGGTTATTGCTCGAGCAGACATAACAATCCTGCGGTTTGTCATAGGTAAAATGTTTCTTCTGAAAGGTGCTCAGTTCCTTGTTAGGACGGTGAATAACCGACGATGAGCGTGGGGCCTAACTGATCCATCATGTAACAAACCAAGGCCGTAAAATACTTCACATCCAACCCTACCGCGAGAAGATTGAAAGACAAGCGAAATACAACGGGGCGACTAATTCACGGATAAATTCGAAATCAATGGCGGCACCAATTTTACGGACCAGACGATTTTTGGGCACCAGCTCGTCAAGTGAGAGCGTTTCTGGCGGGAAAGTCTCGGGAGGAGGTGTTTTTAGCATGGCGGCAAGCTCCGTTTGGTGAACGGAACTTAATTAAAACAAAGTGCCGGATAAAAAACCAGCACTTTGTCAATAATCTGGCTAAGCATATATGCTTAGCTTTAATTTTTAATAAATTCGTTCATCCCATATACTATAGGCTGATGTTCCTGCTGTTACATGGTTCCATGTAATGGATTTATATTTAAGAAAAATTTTCTCATACGGCATTAACTCATTACTATTAATTGAATTTGGATAAGTACAGGAAATATCAACAATAGTTGCTTCTGTAATTTTTACTTCATAAAAAATCTCTGACTGCCCTGTCTGACTTGTCCTATAAAAAATAAAAACACCATTCAATGATTCGTTAGAATCTATAGCCATAGCTAACAATGGGGATGATTTATCAATAGGCTTGATAAATTGTATGGGATGATGACTTACGTTCTGGTTACGAGTTATTGCGTGATTTAGACTGAGTACCTGTATTTGATCTTCATGTCCTTTTTGGTATCGATTCCCTATAGAATCGAGGGTTGAGCATCCAGATGATATTAAGCCTTGTTTCTTACCATTTAATGTTAGATAAATCATGTATGACATAAAGATTACCATCCTAGTTTTTTATTCAAATGATGTTAACTCGATATTTGGGCTAAAGAAAAAAGTAACTTAACATATAAAAAAACTTATGAATACTGGAAGGACTTTTTCAGTGAAAAGTTAACTATGTTTCCCTCCAAAACATAGCTCACGAGCAGTTAAAATCACATACTCGGCCCATAATTACGATAAGGTTTATTTTTCAGCGCTGGTTGCTCTAACTTCTGCTGCCTTATCGCTTGTTCTGTTTGTAAAAACTCTCAAACTGTTGGAGCTGCGCTGTCGATTCGGTCACGCAATTGTTTAAGTAATCGACTTGTTTCAACAACGTGACGTTTTCTTCCAAGGCTCACTCGAACATGTTTTGCAAGGAGAACTCTATTTACAATTTTGTGGAATTTCCCTTTTATTTAAATAGATATAGGTAAATGAGGTAAAGTGAAAACTATGAAACCGGATACTCAAATGTAAAGTAAAAAGATTTTAAAAGAAGTTAAAACCTTTTTATTTAAAAACCATGCTCGAAACAATCAAATCACCCTTGAAAACTGACGCTGACTAACTTTCTGGCGTAAATAAACATCAAAACACATACAGATATTACGAATCAGTAACCGGCCTCGCGGCGTTACCCAGATCTGTTTCTCATTCACTTCAACCAGCCCATCTTCAATCAACGGCGCTAATAATTGCAACTCTTCCGCGAAATAACGGGTAAAACTCAGCCCATATTGCTGCTCAATATCGGCAAAATTTAGACGGAAATTACAGATTAGCGCTTTAATAACATCACGACGCATACAATCATCTTGAGACAGCGTTAAACCACGCCATAAAGCATGCCCCTGTTTTTCTAATTCCGCATAATAGGTTTTTAACTCTTTTTGATTTTGAGAATAACTATCACCCAACATACTGATAGCAGAAACACCCAAGCCCAGCAGATCACACTCTTCCTGAGTGGTATAACCCTGAAAATTGCGATGTAATTTCCCTTCCCGCTGAGCTACCGCTAGTTCATCATCCGGGCGAGCAAAATGGTCCATGCCGATAAACTGATAGCCATTGTTTGTCAGCGTTGCGATTGTTTCTTGCAATATATCCAACTTTTGCTCGACACTCGGTAAATCATGTTCCTTAATTTTACGTTGAGCAGCAAATAAATTCGGCAAATGAGCATAATTGAAAACACTCATTCTGTCCGGTGATAACGCTAATACCCGCTCCAGAGTGAAAGCAAAACTTTCTGGTGTTTGTTTCGACAGGCCATAAATCAGATCAATACTGGTGGAATTAAAACCCATTTCACGGGCGCGTGCTACCAAAGCAAAGATAAACTCTTCATCCTGTTCACGGTTAACCAGACGCTGTACTTCTTTATTAAAATCCTGCACGCCCATGCTCAGACGGTTAAAACCTTCATTGCGCAGGTGATCAATCATATCCAGTTCAATTTCGCGTGGATCAATTTCAATGGAAATTTCAGCATCCGGCAGAAAATCAAAATGATGGCGCAACAATCCCGTCAATTTGCTGATTTGGTTTTTATTAAGATAAGTTGGCGTACCACCGCCCCAGTGCATCTGGCTAACTTTACGATCAGAAAACAACTTTGCCCGGTCACTAATTTCCCATTCAAGCCATTGCAGATATTCATCCGCTTTATGCTTCTGACGAGTGACCAGCTTATTACAACCACAGAAATAACAGAGCTTATGGCAAAACGGAATATGGAGGTAGAGAGAAAGCGGTCGTTCAGGGTAACGGGTAGCAGCCCGGATAAATGCTGCATTATCATACTGCTGATTAAATTCCAATGCCGTCGGATATGAAGTATAACGGGGGCCGGAATAATTGTATTTTTGGATCAAAGGCAAATCCCAAACGATGGCTTGATCAGACATGCTTATTCCTTCCGATGTTTTCGCCTATCAAAGCGTAACGCTTTCACATGTTTAATATGTTGCGTCGTTGTGACCCTGCGCAGCCGGGTTTTACGCCGCGATAATCGCCATAGTTTACCCAATAACCATAGCAAATAACATACTATTAGTATGGTTATTAGGCTTAATCCGCCTTTGATCATGGGAGATTAAATTATTTACCTTTCAGCAGTTGCATAATGTCATCCTGCTTCTCTTCTTCATCCAGTTTAATCCCTAACGTTTCCATCAGAGCGTCAATCCTATCCAACGTGCTATCAATATAGTCATGCTCTTCTTTAGACAGACTTTCGCCATTTTCCAGACGCTCTAGCAATGCATCCAGACGATCATCGTTTTCCAACATCGCCAATTCTTCCTGTGGCGACAAACGTGGTTTTGTCTCAACTTTATTAGCAACGACAGGTTTTATCGGTTGTTCTCCGACGATCAGCGGAACAGGCACTTTACTGCCAAGACGTGGATCACGTTGCTGCTTGCCTGACTGATGTTTATCGCCGCCTTGCTCCTGATAGCGGTTACCGGGCGGATTGCCGCTATGCTTTCTCTCACGCTTACGTGCACGCCCTTCTGCATTCAATTCTTCGCGGCTTTTTCTTTTCTGTTTACCAGCAGATGCTCTGGCTGGCGCTTTTTTCTTTAACGAGTTCATAGCCTGTTACTCAGTTTGGTTTATCAGGGTATTGCTGCGCCGGAATCTAGCAGAAACCGCACGTATAGAAAAGCGCCGCGAATAATTCTTTACCTTTTAATAAATATAGCCAAAATCTCTTATCATTCATGCATGGTTTAATCATCAACGAATATGCTATTACTCTTAGCTCTCAATAAATGATCAATCGATATGCCTATTTTTGATACTTCTTGCTATAAATCCGTTTACTTGTGGGTAGTTGGTTATGCTTTGTTATGGGTGATAGTGAGTTATTCATTTGACCCAACCGTGCCTTATGATGCCGTCGAAGCATTGAACTGGGGAAAAAACGGCGAATGGGGTTCACCTAAAAATCCGTGGTTAGTTGGTGCAATGATGCTGCCTGCTATCCATATAAGCGGTATTTCATTGAGTTTTTACTGGTATTTCATTCACTTTATTGCTGTCGCGATTGGCATGCTCGGTGTATGGCATCTGGCCTTCCGGCTGACAGGAAAAAAAGAGCTGGCGTGGCTCGCCATGCTGACATTGAACCTATCTGGTATTATTAACTTCGATATCATCCCATATAATGATAATTATCTGCTAATTATGCTATGGCCGTGGATTATGCTGTTCTTTCTGCGAGCAGTGTATGACAATCCGCACTGGTGGCTGGCATTCGCTCTCAGTTCCGGGCTGGCAACAATGGGAAAATATTCCACACTGGCATTGGTTGGTTCGGTTTTTCTGTTGACCCTGTTTGTGCCTAAAGTTCGCCAGTGTTACCGCCAACCCACGCTCTATATCGCCTTGGTTATCTGGTTTATGCTGGTGCTGCCTAACTTCTGGTGGCTGTGGAACAATGATTTTGCCGCCTTCAAATGGGTAGATTCACAAATAGATAGCGGATTTAATCTACATACCACCCGCTCGTTATTATCGGTATTTTATCCACTGATTATCGTTGGCATTATTATCTATCAGCTTGGCGGCCGTATTAGCTGGCCGAAGGAACAACCGAACCGTCTGGTAAACATTGTTATTCTATTGCCATTACTGATTATCTACTGCTGGTTCTCATTCAATAAAGGCGGAAGAATGACAGAATGGCTGCACCCCTTTATGTCTGTTTCATCAGCGCTGTTGGTTGGTTCTATTACCCGTTTTCCACAGAAATCATTACGCAATACCCTGAGAGGGCTGATTGTCGTCGCAGTATTGATTTTGATGGGATACATACTGATTATGGCAGCCAATATTCGCGGCGCGGGCCATAAGTTCGAAGGCATCAAAGACTTTTCCTGGCAACTGGAACAACGCTGGCATCAACTCTATCCAACTCCGCTCCATTATGTCGGAGGTGAATATTTGCATCAGTGGCTGACTGTCTACGCCCCAAGTCAGCCAGAGACAATCCAGCCTTGGACGCTAGAAGAACAAGCGCCCAATATCTACAATCGCCATGTTAAAGCAAGCGATATTGTACGTAACGGCGCCATTCTGGTAGGCGAAAAAGGTAAAACCTGTGAACAGGAAGATTTTCACAGTGTTTTGCAATACTGGCCAACCCTGAAAATAGAGAGCACTGATGAGTTTCTTTTCCAGCCTGAACCTGAAACTAAGCCAATATTGGTCTGTATAGGTTTTGTGCCGCCGGAGAAATATCAGTAGCTTTCTCTGCAAGTTGAAAGCCTGATTTAATAGGCTTTCAACATTTCATACCCCGTTAATGCGTATCGACAAATACCATCTTTTCTTCCAAAGGGTACTTCCGCCGCAGCCACTGCCTGATATTCACAGGTGATGCTATATAAGCAGAGCTCTCAAATTCAGCTTTTTGGGCTTCCGGTACATTAGCCAATAGACCGACTAACTTAGCATCATCCTGTGTGATGGCTTGCACATTGCCATTACGTAACGCAGCAAAGGCCAGAAGTATGTTGTCATAAGAGATCACTTTGGCTGTCGGATAATGCCCGCTCAGATACTGTACGATTGCTAGGTTGAGGACGCAATACTATTACACGAAAACTGAAAGAGCTAGAGTTGAAGTAAGGAGATGATATCCCCATCCCTATCACCATTTTTCGGGATTTAATATATCAGATTCCCCATTAACAGGATTAAACAACCGATCTCGATCACATTTCATACTATTCATTCAGACAAGAAAATAATCCCACATTAGAATAGTTTAATAATGTTATTATTTAACTATCAAGATTATTTATGGGAAGCCATTTTGTTTATTACCGAAGCCTGACAGGGCTGATCCTGCTAGCAATCTCCGAGCTGGTCCATGCTTCAACACCGATCAGCCCTGCGGCTCAAGAAACGATCACGCAACAACAAAAAGCACTACTGCAACAAGCCCAACAGCAACGGGAAGCGCTGCGCAACAACATCACCTTATCTCCATCACCCGATGTAGCGCCGAGTACAGAAAAGTCTGTTTGCCACACCATTCGCCGGATTGAATTTGACGGTGCAAAAAGCCTGCCTCAATCAGTCAAACAAGACTTAACGCGCCCTTATTTATCCCACTGCTTATCTTTGCAGGACATTAATGCATTGGTACGAAAAACCACTAATGCCTATATTGAACGGGGTTATGTCACTTCCCATGCCGGGCTAAGAGCACAGGATTTATCCTCCGGTGTTCTCATTATTACGGTCAATGAAGGCAAAGTTGCATCAGTCAGTCTGGACGGTGAAACACCTCTCTCGTTGAAAATGGCTTTTCCGAGCATAGTGGGTAAAACGCTTAATCTGCGAGATATCGAACAAGGCATGGAACGCCTGAACCGCCTGCCCTCTCAACAAGTGACCATTGATATTCAGCCGGGCAAACAACTGGGTTATTCCGCGGTTATCCTAAAGCGAACATCGATTCGCTTACCCGTTAGTGCCAGTTTGGGAGCTGATAACAGCGGTCAAAAAAGTACCGGCGCCGGACAAATCAATGCCAACGTGAATCTGGATAATCCATTACACCTTGCTGACCAGTGGTCATTATCCGCTAGCCGTAACAGTGATTTCCGCAATAGCCACCAAAGCCGCAGCCTTTCCGCCAATGTGACAGTTCCCTACGGTTACTGGTTATTCAGTTATCAATATGCATGGAATGACTCCTTTCAGAATATCTCGACGGGTTTACAAACCTATCGCTACACAGGCGACAGCCAGACTCACCGGCTGACAGTAAACCGGACGTTATATCGTGATGGGAAACAGAAGCTGGCATTGGATATGGGGCTGACACGCCGTCGGACCACCAATGTACTGGCAAAAGAAACATTATCCATCAGCAGCCCGACATTGAGCACCATCAACTTTGGCGTTAATTACAGCACCGTGCTGGCGGGTAGCTATATCACGTTTAACCCGACGGTGAGCCACGGTTTACAAGCATTTGGCGCCACCAAAGATGATCCGCGTTTCTCAGATGCGCCACGTAGCCAATTTCGCAAATTCAGTCTGAACGCCAGCTATTTCATGCCGGTCACAAACTCCGTTTATTACCTGTCATCGATTTACGGCCAGACCACGCCGGACAACCTTTACGCCAGTGAACGTCTCTCACTGGGCGGGCAATATTCCGTTCGCGGATTCAAAGAACAATATCTTACCGGCAACCGCGGCGGATATTGGCGCAATGAGTTGAACTGGCGGATATCAGAACTTCCTATCCTAGGCGAACTCGCTTTAACCGGAGCGCTGGATACTGGCTGGTTACAGGAAAAAACCGGACAAATCGAGGGCGGAAACGTCACCGGCGCGGCTCTGGGCTTATCACTGACTCACCCCAGATTCAACCAGACCATCACTATTGGGAAGCCCCTCATTCACCCTGATCACCTAAAACCGGATCACTGGGTCACTTATTGGTCAGTATCACTGACTTTGTAACACTTAAATTAAAAAGGGATAGTACGATGAGTAAATGCAACCACTCTGTGGCGAGAGGCACGAGTTATCTTTTAATTTACCTGACGGCAATCCAGCCGCTACACCCGGCGATTGCCGCGGGAATCACACCGGATAATCACCAGACTCAGGTAAAAAATCAGGGCAATGTCCCAGTTATCAATATTGCTACGCCGAATAACGCGGGAATATCCCACAACACCTATAAAGAGTTCAATGTCGCCGCTCAGGGCGCCGTACTGAATAACGCCACTCAAACGGCTAAATCACAACTGGCAGGACAACTTAACGCTAACCCTAATCTGCATGGCAAAGCGGCGGAATTAATTATTAATGAAGTGACCGGCAGCGGACGATCCAATCTGCAAGGCCAATTGGAAATTTTTGGTAATAAAGCCAATGTGATGATTGCCAACCCTAATGGCATTACTTGTGATGGCTGTGGTTTTATTAATACTTCGAGTGCAACGCTGACCACGGGTAAACCCCAATTTGATAAACAGGGCGCGTTGGAAGCATTGGAAGTTAAAAAAGGCCAAATTACCATTGGCGGCAAAGGGTTAAATGGCAAGGCGACGGATTATGTCGATATTATCAGCCGGGCGACGGAATTAAATGGAAAAATTCAGGCGAATAACCTGTCTCTGACACAAGGCGCTAACCGAATTAGTTTAAAAGACGGCACAGTTAAACCTGTTGCTGGAGAAGGAACTAAACCTCAATTAGCCGTTGACACCAAAGCGTTAGGCGGCATGTACGCCAATAAAATCCGACTGGTTGCCACTGAAGATGGCGTTGGCGTGAATTTAAAAGAGTTAACCAGTAACCAGCGTGATATTACTTTAAACGCCAATGGCAAAATTGAACTGGGAAATATCACAGCTAAAACGGACCTGAATATTGTTGGTAAAGAAACCCATATTGCGCAAAATATTAAAGTACAAGCGGGACGGGATATTACTCTGGAAAATACCACTCTGGATAATAAAGGCAGTGTAACCGCAAATCGGGATATGCGGATATTTGGCGACACGGTAAAAAATACAGGCAACAAAGCCTTGCTACAAGCCAATGATAATATGTGGATACAGAAAGATGCTCAGGGGAATAAAGGTAAGTTAGTCGAGAATAAATCTGCGACGATAAAAACCGTGAAGGGGGATTTGGTTGTCAGGACCCAAAAACTTAATAATACACGTGATGTTTTTGTTGTTAAAAACAAAGAGTTAACACCCGATTCAACAGATAAAAACATGATTGTTCATGAAACGGAAACATGTGATTTTGGAAACCCGGTTATTCATGAGGCTGAATTAACAACTCCACTTCCTAAGAAATGGTTTGGGCGTGTTGATTTTGGTAGAGATAATATTACAGACGGGGGAATTCATGTAAATCACGCCAGAACTGAAACCAGAATTTCTGACAGTAAGCAACCTGGAGTTATCACATCTGGAAAGAATATTTATATCAACAGTGATGAACTTTTGAATTTTGTCAGTAAGATCAGTGCCGGTAAAGATATTTTCTTAGCAGGAATTAATTTTATTAATGAAAGCAGAATAACGGGAGTGCTCAATAATTATATTGTATATACTCAGAAAGAAACTGAAGGTAATGTATCTTCCGGTGGTGAAGTATATATCAGGACATACTTTGACAGATCAGGAAACGTTAAAACATGGGAGGATGAAAGAAATATTATTGAACCCGCAAGTGTTGTTGCTGCCGGTAATCTTGTCGCCGATTTTAAAGATAACATTAATATTCGCACACCGCTACCCTATGACATAAACAAAATGTCCCAAATAACTGTTGCAGGCGGTTATAATACGTTATCAGCTAAAAATATTGTATTAAACTCAGGGAAAGTTAGCAACAATAATATTATTAAAGCGAATAATGACATCACCATTTTGGCAACTGACTCTGTTACATTAAACACAGGGGAAGTTATTTCTGGTGGTAATTTATCTATGATCGCCGCTGATAATATTGATGTATTGCAGAGTAAGATCAAGGGGAAAAATATTACTGTTACTAGCCGTAATGCTGATTTAAAATTGCAAAGCAATGAGATTGCTGGATATTTCAACCACGATGGTAACCGAATAATCAGCAGCATTGAGGCAACCGGTGATTTATTGCTAAATGCAGGTAAGAATATTATTCTGCGGGATGTATTTTTAACTAAAAGTGATAATATTACTTTGACGGCAAATAATGATATTACGATTGATAATAACAATGTTGTGCTATTATCACATAAACGCATTGGCAGTATTCTATCTTACATTAAAGAGCAAGAACTTTTTAATAACATGTTATCTAAAGTAGGTAAGCTGGATGCAAAAAGTTCTATTATGATTAACGCCGGTGGAAATTTATCTGCGAAGAGTATTCGTTTCTCCGCAGGAAAAGACATCAACTTAACTTCGGCAAAAAGTATTGATCTGATTCCCCGTGAATTATCACCTTCACTGAGTGAATTATTCCCTTCATCACGTTCAGGAGAATTAAGCAGCCGATTAACCGCAGGAAATAATATCAGTGTTATCAGCGGTACAGATATCAACGGAAAGGCGGTGCAGATACAGGCAAGCGGTAACGCATTATTGTCCTCTGGAAGGAATATCACACTCCTGCCCCTGCTTTACTCTGCGATTGCTTACAATGATGATGACAGACCTGAGCATTATGATGAATATAAGGATGACAGAAATCATGGCGCACAAATCCGTGGCGCTAAAAAGCTGACAATGGCTGCAAATGGAGCCATTACCACAGTGGGTTCAACGCTACTTTCTGATGGTGATATCACGATTACCTCTGGTGGCGATATCCGTTTCGAGTCGGCTCGGAATCACTTCTACAAAGATCTCGCTGATTATTTCAAAGATAAAAGCATCACAGAAACCTATACTCAACAAAGTACGGAATTAACCAGCGGTGGCGTGCTGACCGTCCTTTCAAACGGCAGTATTCTTTTTCAGGCCACCAAACTGACGGCCAAAGGGGCAATGGATATCGCGGCGAAAGGCGGTTATCTGTACGCTCAGGCGATGGAAGAATCCAGTCATTATGAGAACACAGAGACAAAGCGTAAATGGTATGGCAAAAAGAAAACCACTAAACGCACCCGTCATGATGTCACGAACAAAGTCACTGAATTTACCGCTGGCGGTGATATCAATCTGTTAAGCCGGGATGACAGCACCTATGAAGCCAGTAAAATCGCCGCCAATAAAAATGCCAAACTGACCAGCACTCACGGTAAAGTCAACTTCAAAGCGGTCAAAAACAGCACCTTTGAACAGACTATTACCCATTCCAAAGGCTTTTACATCAAGCAGACCGATAAAGGTTATACCGAAAACAAATGGGTGCTTCCTGCCATTCATATCGGCGGAAAATTCACCGTAGAGGCGGCCAAAGGAGTTAGCGCGGATATCAAAGCCCAACATGGTCGAGCGCTACAAAATGCAGTATCAGTATTCGGCAATACGCCGGAAACAGCCTGGCTGAAAGAACTTCATGAACGTAAAGACGTTCAATGGAATTTAGTCAAAGATGCCTATGACAGTTGGGATTATAAAAGTCAGCATCTAAATCCGGTGGTCTCTGCGGTCATCGCGATTGCAGTCGCCGCTGCTACAGCCGGTGCCGGATTAACCGTTTCCGTTGCCGGATCAGCCGCCAGTACCGCGGGTTCAGCCGCAACGGCAGCGGGCGCTACTGCCAGCACTGCCGCCGCCATGAGTTCAGTCGCTTACGGCGCGACCGCTTCCGGCATGGCCGCCCTCGCTTCTCAGGCAGCGGTAGCGTTGGTGGATAATCAAGGTGACTTATCCAAAACCTTAAAAGTGATGGGAAGCAGCGATACGGTTAAATCAACCATAACGTCAATGGCGATGGGTGGCGCACTCGCGGGTTTTGATAACGTCATGGGATGGGATAAAGCCGCCAATGGTACGCAAATTGACCCGGCAAAAGCGACATTACCTAAACTGAGCAATGGTGACTGGAGCAAAGTGGCTCAACGGATCGCAGGTCAATCCATTATCAGTTCCAGCCTGGGTACAGCCATCAATGGCGGGAGTTTTAAGGACAATTTTACCACCGCATTACTGGCTAATATTGGCAGCCAGATTAACGCCGAGGGTGCCGGGTTGATTGGCAAGAATGGTCAGGTGTTAGGTTTACCCGGAAAAGCCATCAGCCATGCGGCGGTTTCTGCCCTTGCGGCGGAAATTGGCGGCGGTGATGCCAAAGGGGCGGCTGCCGGGGCATTAGCGGCAGAACTGGCTGCGATAACATTGGATAAAACATTCAATGATCCAATGAAAATTCAGGCGGGCGGCAAAATCATCGGCAGCGTTGCAGGGGCCATTGCGACCAACAGCGCCAAAGGCGCTAACAGTGGGGCCAATGCCGGAGAAATTGTTATTCTCTTTAACCACCTGAACTCCATGAATGCCTACAATCTGGCGAGAGAGCTCCAGGAAGCTAATAAGCAAGGAACGCCTACCGAAACAATCTGGAACAAATACAACAAACTGAGCGCTGCGCAACGGGCAGAAATGTTGTCTACCTGTGCCGGGAACGGTGGGTTATGTACATTGACCTATCAGGCTGAAATGGACGGTGGGATAAAAACAGCAGATGCGATTAGTGGCTTAAGATGGATGTTTAACTTATCGGCTGAGGATGCCCATCGTATCAGCCAGTTTGTGACGACAGAAAATCAGAACGATTTAGGGCTGTTGTATAACTCGCTGCCTGCCTGGGAAAAAGGTGCGCTAATAGCCAAAGAAGCGGTAGAATCTGCCGGTATTGGCGGTGCTATCGGCGGTAAAGCTTCCGTTGCTTCGATTGTTGGGAAGAATAAACAACCTTATCAACCGAATCAGGGTGCTGTTGGTAATATGGGAGAGTTTTTTAAACAGCCAGGATTTGGGGGCCAGATTAAAAACGGCACACTTAAAACCAGCAAACGATATCAAGGACAGAGTATTTATCAAGCTCAGGGTAAACTGGGTGATATAATCAAGAAAGGCGATCAAATGTATCTGGACGGTGCGCATAAAAATCATCTTGAACTTTTTGATAGTAAAAATAATTTTAAAGCAGCCCTTAATTTAGATGGTTCAGTAAATGTGGATAAGACCAAAGCTGGTCAAGGGAGGAAACTTAAAATTGACTGAAATAAACAAGTTAAATGACATCAAAACGATTTTAGTCGAGCTAGCAGCAGCTTGCAATATCTCAAAAAATGAGCTTGATAATGTTGGTAGCCTTGATTATTCGTTAAATCTGGATGATGAACTGCAAGATGAGCTCAAAAAATTGATATCCATGTTTGCAGTATCAAAAAAAGCCCTTGACCAAAATGATATGGTTGCAGTTCAGACAGCATTAGTAATGGCTAGGATATATGCAATGAATTTACGTAATTTTTTTGATGGAATCTTTGAAGATATAGAAATGATAGGTTGGACAGATCGATATAATTGGCCGAAAATTCCTGAAAATTATAAGATCCCAGACCACTATAATTACCCTGAAAATAAGAAATAATAACCACCCCAGCTAAAAGGCTGGGGTTCAACTTATTAACAACGTACTGATTTTTAGTCGGTATTTTGCTCCTATAAAAATTTGCCAGCATGTTAAAGCCACCCAAATTTTTCCTCCAGAAAGGAGCTCTCTTGAGTAGCTGATGGCGCTATCAGCAATAAAGCTTCGGTTGCTTCGATTGTTAGGAAGAATAAACAACCTTATCAACCGAATCAGGGTGCTGTTGGTAATATGAATGAATTCCTAAAACAATCCGGTTTTGGGAGCCAGATTAAAGGAAATACTCAAAAAACTAGTAAAATGTATGATGGGCAAAGTATTCATTCTGCAAAAAGTGACATTGATAAATATATCAAAAAAGGCGACCAGATTTACTTAGATGGTGATCATAAGAATCATCTTGAAGTTTTTGATAAAAGAGGAAATTTTAGAGTTGTGCTAACTTGGATGGTTCAATTAATGACGCTAAAACGAAAGCTGCGGAAGGGAGAAAATTAAAATGATGAAAACGCTAAACAAACTTAGCTATTGTATTAATTTACTCTCACTTAGGAAAAATATCCAAGCTGAGTTAAATCTGAATTTTAATATTACCGAAAAATACAAGGAATATATTTATGATTTTAAACAGGCAGTGATGTTACTTAATAGAACTATTGAAGAAAATGATCAAATAGCTATTCAATGTGCGCTGACAAGAGTTCGGATTACATCATTGAATCTGTCTAATCTATATGCAGACATTATCGACGATGTTGTATCAATAAACAGTCAGGACTTGTGGCCTGAAATTCCAGAAGATTACAAAATACCTGATCATTATAACTATCCTCAAAACAAATAACTTATACCCCCAGCCACGGCTGGGGCTTATTTATCGGCCAATTACTACTTACTTATCAGAGAAAATTATTTAAAAAGAGGAGTGGGACAAAAACAGCGGATGCTATTAGTGGCTTAAGATGGATGGTTTAAAATGATTGGTCCTAATGCAAGTAAATCACAACAATTTTTATTGGATAAACAAAGCGGTCAACAACTACCTGAAATTAAGAATATTACCATTGTTGATATAAAATGAGGATATTAAATGAATATACATGACTTTGATAAAAATATAAAACCTCTTTTAAGAAATTATTCTTTTGAATATTCATCTTTTGCTGATGGTGAATTTGGTAATCTTGAGCGAATTGAATTTGAGGGCTGTGGAAAACTAGGGACTATTGATATATGGTCTAAGGGTTGGCTAAGTATAGACATATATGATTGTATTTTAGATAGGCAGGTAATGAATGTCATATATTCACCCGAACAAAAACAATCTTGCAAAACTGGAGTAGAGGTGTTTTTAAGGATATTACTAAGTGAAAAATAAAGTGGAAATTATATTAGGTGATATAACAAAAGTTGCTGTTGATGCTATCGTTAATGCAGCTAATACATCTTTACTTGGTGGTGGTGGAGTTGATGGAGCAATACATAGAATAGGTGGAAAAATTATTTTAGAAGAATGTCAAAAAATTAGAGCTAAACAGGGTGGCTGCAAAGTTGGTGAAGCAGTGATTACAAGTGCGGGTAATTTGCCCGCTAAATACGTGATCCATACTGTAGGTCCACGTTGGAATGGCGGTAGTAATAATGAATTTTCATTATTAGAAAAATCTTATTTAAGTTGTTTTGAATTATCTAAGATCTACAATGTCAAAAGACTTTCTTTTCCCAATATTAGTACCGGAACCTATAAATTCCCTAAAGAGCTGGCTGCTAAAATTGCTTTAGATACAATTGCTTCATATTTAAATAAGTCTCTTCACATTTCTAAAGTCAATATTATCTGTTATGAGAAAGATAATTATGATATATATATATGGATTTGATGAACAATAAGTCTTACAAAAACAAATTTTAAATTTTTTGTCGTTCCTTTTCTAGAAAGAGAACGACTACTTACCCAGAAGAAATTTATTTTAACATTAACCAAAAAAATCACTTAACTAGCACTGTCTCCTTCCTAGCGGCCAAGTTAGATACTGGTCCCATGATGGCTATAGTGATGAGATGTGGTCAGATATCACTGATTGGCTCCAACAAGTATGGATAAATGGCAATTAATAAATACTCTGCCAAGAGTTATTATCCAATCGACTATTAGGTAAAACTCATATCTCCATAGTTTATTCATTTGCCTGTTCGTAATAAAAATAATAAAAACGATTTTATTAATGCTGAAATATCTGTGGGGCATTTATGCTCTCCTTCATGAAATTCGTTGAGAGGATAATATGGTATCTGTAAATAATGAATGAAAAATGTAATCAATGTCTGCAAAGTTTCTTTAAGTTTTGGGAGAACGCTTACTGGTTATTTATTATGGGCACTGCATGACGTGTAACATCAGTGTATAGTGTTACGTATGGTGTAATAAAAACGGGAACAAATGATTAAGTCATTTAAACACAAAGAGCTAAAACAGCTTTTTGAAATAAGGAGTTATTTCAGGCATCCCGGCGCAGGACGCCGTCAGAATCAATGATCGCTTACAAGCCATCGACGCGGCTAGCATGATAGATGATTTAAATATTCATGCCTACAAGTTACACCTCCTAAAAGGAGATCGGGTTGGTATATGGTCAATCACTGTTAGAGCTAACTGGCGCATCACGTTCGAATTTAAAAATGGTGATGCTTACATTTTAAACCTAGAGGATTATCACTAATGAGACAGGCTATTGTTTCTCATCCAGGCGTTATGGTATCCAACATACTGGAGGATTTGGGGGTTGGCGTTCGACAATTTGCTAAAAACATCGGTGTAACTCCAGCAACAGTTTCCCGCTTTCTTTCTGGTAAAACAGCGTTAACCCCGGCGCTCGCCATCCGTCTATCTGCTGCGCTGGGGAGTAATCCGGCGTTTTGGATGCGCCTACAGACGAACTACGACTTGCGCCAACTGGAAGATGAGATCGATACGTCCGGGATCGTTTTATATGGCGATCGGAACGAAACACCGCAGGCCACTTCAAAGCATTAATCAATAGTAAAATCCAATAAATGTGGAGGGCTATCTCCGAAATGATGTGTGATTTTGGTCCCAAATAAAAAGCAGTGACCAACTGGCAATTCAATGAATTACGGTTCTACAGAAGACAGAGAATATAAGTATAGCAAGTAAGAATAAAGACCAGCATTATTGTCATATCCTTTCCTTATTCTCATAAAGTTGCTGATTTAAATTAACATTAATAATCTCCCTATCGTTAAAATAGGGAGATTATGCCTTAGATAATTAAGTAAAGAGAAAAACTAATATTGGGGCGCCAACACTAATTTTTCTTTCCGCCAGAAACGGAAAAGAGATATTTTTCTACGTTGCAGAGTGAAGCGGCGAACAAGATAATTTGCTGTCAATTCCAACGCCAAACACATCACGAAATAAATTAATGCGACAAATAAAAAGACTTCTGTCGGGTAAACCATGCTGCGGTTATTAACCTGAGTCGCCAGAAATGACAGTTCCGCCACGCCAACGATATAAGCCAGAGAGGTGTCTTTTATCAGCGCAATCCACTGATTAATAAAGGAAGGCACCATCATACGCAACGCTTGCGGCAAAACAATGTACCAAAGTACCTGCCAACGGTTAAAACCTAACGATAATCCTGCTTGCCACTGACCGGCGCCAATCGCAATAATCCCCGCTTTCACTCCATGAGCCAAGTAAGCCGATGTGATCAACGCCAGAGCGCAAACCACCGTAGTAATTTCTGGAATTTCCATACCAAGCATTACTGGCAACAGGAAGTAAGTCCAGAAAATCAGCATAATGACGGGAATTGCCCGAAAAAAGCCCAATACTGCGGCTAACAGGTTAACCCAGAAGCCTTTTAACATTGCCAAAGCAATACCTGCGACCGTACCTAATACAATAGAAATCGCCCCGGCTATCAGGCTAATCATCAACGTCAACGCCGCCCCTTCAAGAGGACCATCAGGAAATGTACCTAACAGTAGATAGCGCCAGTTTTCTGCAATGACTGAAAAATCCATTTTAATGTCCTCTCGTTATAGCTTGTTGTTGACGCCATTGCCCCCAACCTTCCATGACGGCAATGGTGGCGATATACAGCACCGTTGCAACACCGAATGCTTCAAACGTTTTCAATGTTTCGGTTTCTACTTGACGGGAAGCATATGACAACTCAGCCACGCCAATTGCCATTGTCAGTGACGAGTTTTTCACAATATTCATATATTGTCCTAGCAATGGCGGCGTTGCGATCTTCAACGCTTGTGGCAATACCACATAACGCATTGCCAGCCAGCCAGTAAGCCCCAGTGCATGAGCGGCATATTTTTGCCCGCGCCCTACACCCTGGATACCAGCGCGTAGCTCTTCCGCCACAAATGGTGCTGAATAGAGGGTTAAACCAATAAACCCAGCTAAAAATTCGAATGAAGGCCAAGCCAGTGGCAGACCTAACAGATTGATTTCATGAGGCGTGTTCAGCCAAAGCATCACCTCTTGCGGTAGTATTTGCCCTGAGGCGAAATACCAGAAAAACAGTTGCACCAGCAAAGGCGTATTGCGAAATAGCGTGGTGTAAGCGGTTACCGTCCAACGGAGAATTTTCAATTGGCTGTCACGGGCAGCAGCCAGTACAAACCCTAGCAAGGTGGAAGCTACAACGGTACAAGCGGATATCCACAGCGTAATCAGGAAACCTTGCCAAAGCCACCCCAAATATTGGGAAGCAAGCAACTGTTCTGTAACAAATAACTCAAACATATCTTACGATTACCAGGTATTACCAATGACAAAGCCCCGCAACAACAGGCGAGGCTAATTACCAAGGATTTATCACTTATTAGGACTCTGTTTGCTGCTCCAAAGGCGCAAACTTAAAGTCACCTCGCGGTTGGGCAGACTTGGTTTCCGGGCCAAACCAACGGTTATAAATTTCCGCTGCTTCACCCTCTTTTTCCAGTTTCAGCAAAGTTTGGTTTACCGCCTCAACCAAGCGCTCTTGTCCTTTCGCCGCAGCCACTGCCTGATATTCACGGGTGATGCTAAAAGGAGAGATCTCAAACTCAGCTTTTTGGGCTTCCGGTACATTCGCCAACAGACCGACTAACTTGGCATCATCCTGCGTGATGGCTTGCACATTACCGTTACGTAGCGCAGCAAAAGCCAGAGGTGTGTCGTCATAAGAGATCACTTTGGCTGTCGGATAATGCTCGCGCAGTGTAATTTCCTGTACTGTTCCTTTATCAGCACCGATACGTAAGTTTTTAATGTCTTCGGGCGATTTTAAAACACCTTTACGGGCAATAAATTTTTGCCCAGTAGCAAAGTAAGGGATTGAAAAATTAACCTGTTTAGCGCGCTCATTAGTGACGGTAAAGTTGGCGGCAATCAAGTCAACTTTCTTTGATGCCAACAGAGGTAAACGGTTCGCCGGGTTAGTCGGACGCAGCTCTAATTTAACACCCAGGTCATTTGCAATCGCGTTAGCGATATCTACATCATAACCCGCCAGTTTTTTGGTTTGCGGATCAATAAAACCAAACGGTGGATTACTGTCGAAAACAGCAATCCGCACTGCGCCGGCTTTTTTAATATCATCCAGCTTATCCGCCTTCGCAGTACCCGTAACCAGTGTTAACCCAGCCAATAACGCCGTAATAAAAACGCGAGATTTCATTAAACTCTCCTGACAATAATTAATTCTTTATTAATCACAAGCTATCAATTTCACTATAGTGCATGAAATAATATAAATAACTATGTTTATAACTATCGGCAATTATACCCGTTATCTTTCAAGTTGCCTCTTTGTTGGCTGCACTCACTCACCCCGGTCACATAGTTCGCTATGCTCCCGGGGATTCGTTCCCTTGCCGTCGCGATGCATCTTGAAATCCATAGGGTATATAAGGCAAAAAAAATGCCGGTAAAAATACCAGCATTCAGATTATTGACCAAATAGTCAGTGAGCTACTCGTTATCTTTCGTCAACAATTTTTCTAATTCATCACCACCTACATGCCGGAAATCCTGCCCTTTAACATAGTAGAAAATGAATTCACAGATGTTTTGACAACGATCGCCAATGCGTTCAATAGAACGGGCGCAAAGCAGGACGGTCAGGACACTTGGGATGGTTCGAGGATCTTCCATCATATAAGTCATAAGCTGGCGGACAACACCTTCATATTCTTTATCCACCTTTTTATCTTCGTGATAGATACGAATCGCTTCTTCCAGATCCATGCGGGCAAAAGCATCTAAAACATCATGCAGCATCTGGATGGTATGACGGCCAAGGGATTCCAGACTAACCAACAGGGGTTGATGCTGATGTGAGAATTTCTCAAGTGCCGTCTGGCAAATTTTATTTGCCACATCACCAATTCTTTCCAGTTCAGCAATGGTTTTTGAAATCGACATAATCAGCCGCAGATCACTGGCCGTTGGCTGGCGCTTAGCAATAATGCGAACACACGCTTCATCAATAGCCACTTCCATCATATTGACCTTATGGTCATCCTCAATCACTTCACGCGCCAATGCGGCATCCTGATTATGCATTGCGGTAATCGCTTTGGTGAGTTGCTCCTCCACCAGCCCGCCCATCGCCATCAGTTCAGTCCGGATATAGGCCAGTTCAGCGTTAAACTGACCAGAAATATGTTTATTGAGATTCAGATTGTCCATGTTACGCCCCGTAATCAACCATAACGACCAGTAATATAGTCTTCCGTTTGTTTCATTTTTGGTGTGGTAAACAATGTGTCTGTATCACTGAATTCAATTAATTCACCAAGGTACATAAACGCAGTGTGGTCTGAACAACGCGCGGCCTGTTGCATATTATGAGTCACAATCACCACGGTATATTCCGATTTCAATTCGCTGATCAACTCTTCAATACGGCCGGTAGAAATCGGGTCAAGAGCTGAGCAAGGTTCATCCAACAGTAAAACTTCTGGACGGATCGCAATGCCACGCGCAATGCACAAACGTTGCTGTTGCCCGCCAGATAGGCTGTATCCGCTCTGATGCAGTTTATCCCGGGTTTCAGTCCACAATGCCGCTTTCGTCAAAGCCCACTGAACACGTTCATCCATTTCCGCTCTGGAGAGTTTTTCAAACAGACGAACACCAAACGCGATATTGTCGTAAATAGACATCGGAAATGGCGTCGGTTTCTGGAATACCATGCCCACTTTGGCCCGCAACAGCGCTACATCTTGTTTATCCATCAGGATATTATTGCCATCCAGCAAAATTTCGCCTTCTGCCCGCTGTTCGCCATACAGTTCATACATTTTGTTGAAAGTCCGTAACAACGTAGATTTACCGCAACCCGACGGACCGATAAAAGCGGTGACTTTATTCTTTGCAATATTCAACGTTATGTTTTTCAGCGCGTGAAATTTGCCATAGTAAAAGTTCAGATTGTGGACCTGAATTTTGCTGCTAGCGATATCATTAACTCTGCTCATTTACTTCTCTCTGTTGAAAATATCAGTCAGTGCTTTTTCTTGGCAAACAGCACACGCGCCACAATGTTAATCAGCAATACACATAGGGTTATCAATAATACGCCGGCCCACGCCAGTTGCTGCCATTCAGAGAATGGACTCATGGCAAATTTAAAGATGGTGACCGGTAAGTTAGCAATTGGCTGGCTCAGATCGGTACTCCAGAACTGATTGGAAAGCGAGGTGAACAGCAACGGCGCCGTCTCTCCGGCAATGCGAGCAATGGCCAGCAGTACACCGGTGATAATGCCGGACACCGATGCTTTCAGCGTAATGGCTGAGATCATCTTCCACTTCGGAGTGCCTAAAGCATAAGCGGCTTCGCGCAGGCTATCAGGAACCAGTTTCAACATGTTTTCCGTGGTTCTGATCACAATCGGCACCTGTAACAACGCCAAAGCAATCACTCCCGCCCAACCAGAAAAGTGCTGCATTTTCGTTACAACGACAGTGTAAACAAATAAACCAACGACAATAGAAGGGGCTGACAGCAAAATATCGTTTATAAAGCGGATCACCTCTGCCAACCATGAACGGCGACCATATTCCGCCAAATAGATACCCGCCATGATCCCCAGCGGCGTCCCGATAACTGTCGCCCACAAGATCAGTAATCCACTGCCCACAATGGCATTTGCCAAACCGCCGCCTTCCGTATTCGGCGGCGGCGTCATTTCGGTGAACAGCGCCAATGACATGCCGTCAAAACCTTTGGTGACGGTGGAGAACAGAATCCACACCAGCCAGAACAAACCAAATAGCATGGTTGTCATTGATAACAGCAGGGCGAAACGATTTTCTTGACGGCGCCATGCCTGTTTACGGTTACGTGCATCGGTATCAATAGGCTTTTGTCTGTCTATGGTTGCCATCTCAGCGCCCCTCATTCTTCGCCAGACGCATAATCATCAATTTTGATAGCGCCAGCACAATGAAGGTGATCACAAATAGAATCAGGCCAAGTTCCATCAATGATGCGGTATGCAAGCCAGATTCTGCTTCCGCGAATTCGTTCGCCAGCGCAGAAGTGATGCTGTTGCCGGGCATAAACAGTGAAAAACTGTCGAGCTGGTAGGTGTTGCCGATGATAAAAGTCACCGCCATCGTTTCCCCCAACGCACGACCAAGGCCCAACATGACACCGCCAATCACCCCATTTCGGGTGTAAGGCAACACGATGTGCCAGATAACTTCCCAGGTAGTACAGCCGATACCATAAGCGGATTCTTTCATCATCACCGGCGTTTGTTCGAAAACGTCACGCATAACCGAGGCGATATAAGGAATAATCATGATAGCGAGAATGACACCCGCTGCCAGAATACCGATACCAAAGGCAGGGCCGGAGAACAATTCGCCCACAATCGGCATACTGGCGAGGAGATTGCCGACAGGCTGCTGGAAATAGGCGGCAAATAACGGCGCAAAAACAAACAATCCCCACATGCCATACACAATACTTGGGATGGCAGCCAATAACTCAATGGCGATACCGAGCGGACGTTTCAGCCAGTTAGGCGCGAGTTCCGTTAGGAACAGGGCAATCCCAAAACTGACAGGCACTGCGATAATCAACGCAATCAGCGAAGTCACCAACGTACCGTAAATCGGTATCAAGGCGCCAAATTGCTCTGCCGGAGCATCCCACTCTTTCTGCCAAAGAAAAGAGATGCCGAACTGCTGAATACTTGGCCAGGAGGCAATAATCAGCGAAATAATGATGCCTCCTAACAAAAATAAAGTTATCAGCGCAGCTAGTCTAACCAGTGCGCCGAAAATAATATCGCCATTTTTACTGGGTGCTTTCATTGCCGTTTTCTGTTCGGCCATAGAGCTTATTCTCATTCGGGGTTAACTCCCCCCTTAAATGGAGGGAGAAATTAAAACGACAAATTTAATCGATATTTTAAAACAATCACTATCAACACGACTTAATACAGGGCCTTACCATTGCTATCTTTCACCTGGGTTTTCCAAGCTGCACGAACTTGCTCAATCACCTCTTTGGGCAAAGTTGCATAATCCAGATCGTTTGCCTGTTTACTCCCTTTCTCATAAGCCCAGTCAAAGAATTTCAATACTTCTGCCCCTTTCACGGCATCTTTTTGCTGTTTATGAACCAGAACAAATGTGGTGGAGGTCATCGGCCACGCATTTGCGCCTTGTTGGTTCGTCAAATCCTGAGCAAATGTTTTATGCCATTCCGCTCTCTTCGCTGCGGCGCTGAAACTCTCTCCTGTCGGGCTAACCACGTTGCCGTTAGCAGATACCAGTTTGGTATAAGCCAGATGATTCTGTTTCGCGTAAGCATATTCAACATAACCAATGGAACCCGTCAGACGCTGAACAAATGCGGCAACCCCATCATTACCTTTACCGCCTAAACCAATAGGCCAGTTTACAGTGGAACTTGCGCCAACTTTTTCTTGCCACTCTTTACTCACTTTAGAGAGGTAGCTAGTAAACACAAAGGAGGTACCGGAACCGTCAGCACGACGTATCACAGCAATATCTTGATCCGGCAGTTTGACTCCTGGATTCAATTGAGTAATCGCTGGATCATTCCACTTTTTCACTTTACCTAAATAAATATCGCCTAAAGTTTTACCATCCAGTGTCAATTCACCGGCTTTAACCCCCGGGATATTAACCGCCAGAACCACCCCACCGATGACTGTCGGAAACTGAAACAAACCATCAGCAGTTAACTTTTCATCGGATAAAGGGGCATCGGAAGCACCGAAATCAACGGTATTCGCCAGAATTTGTTTTACGCCGCCGGAAGAACCGATGCCTTGATAATTGACTTTATTACCTGTCTCTTTTTGATAAGAATCCGCCCACTTGGCATACACCGGCGCGGGAAATGTCGCACCTGCCCCGGTTAAGCTAGTGGCAGCAAATACAGACAAGGTTGTCAAAGAAAACGTCGCTGCCATTATGCCGGCTACGGTGGTACGCATCAGTTTCATAATCCCTCCTAATGGGATATTGAGAATCAATAAAGAAATGTATTCGTCAAATTCAAAAAAGGTGCAGGAGGGAAAATAGGTTAATTTAATTACAGCAAAATGTCTTAATTATGACATTTTTATGACAGCACAATGGGCGCTTAACCTGAGACTGACATAAAACTGTCATCTCCATACACCATTAAAATCAAATATAGGAGATGATTATCAAGCCGTTAAAAATTATCTTCCACCACAGGAATACAGACACGGATAGATAATCCCCCTCTGGGACTGGTACCCATTTCAATTTTCCCATCATGAGCATCAATAATTCGCTGAACAATCGCCAGACCTAACCCTGTTCCACTGCTGCTACGCGCTCTTTCGCCACGAACGAATGGCTGAAATAACCGCGGCAAATCTTCCTGCTTAATGCCTGCTCCATTATCTTCTACCTGAAACCAGGCAAATTTATTTGTCTGACCACTACTCACTTTAATCCAGCCGTTACCATAACGATTGGCATTAACCAACATATTAGCCAATGCCCGTTTAATCGAAATCGGATTGGCGTTAACGGTTATTGGGTTAAGAGACAGATGGTTTTCAATATCCTGCTCATAGCCATTTTCGGCGGAAATAACCTCTTTGAGAATAGCGTTCAGTTCGCAGAATTCCATTGGCATCTCTTGACCGGTACGGAGATAGTCAATGAATTGCTCAATAATCGCGTTACACTCTTCAATATCTTTATTGATAGATTCAGACAGATAAGCATCTTCCTTGCTCATCATTTCTGTTGCTAATCGGATACGTGTCAGCGGAGTACGCAAATCATGGCTTACGCCAGCAATTAATATCGTGCGGTCACTTTCCAATAACTTTATCCCGGCGGACATTTGGTTAAATGCGCGAATGGCTGCACGAACTTCCAGAGAACCCGCTTCCCGCACCGCCGGCATCATAATACCTTTACCTGTTTGCCTGGCTGCATACTCCATTTCCAGTAAAGGCCGGTTCTGAAAACGGATATAAAGCCAGATACAACCGAATACCAGTAATAGAATTGCCAGTGTATAACGGAAAATAGGAGAAAATTGATTTTGTTCTATCTCAGTCAGAGGAACCCTGACCCAAATATCGGGAGAAAGGTAAGAATTAAGCCAAAGTATAGGATTATCTGTGTTTATCTCCAGACGAAGATCAGCCTTGCCGCCGAGGTATTCGCTCATCTTCTCACTCAAGAAATCATAATGTCTGGCCCAACGTAAACCTTGTATCTCCGCGTCAGATTCAGAATAGAGCGTAATACCCAACTCTTGGTAAATCTCCCGGCGAACTACCGGCGATATGACCAGAAAAGAACCATCCTCTAGCTTTAATTTTTCAGCCATTAGGGTACGAACTTCATACGCTAATACTTTATTGAACTGCTGCAAGCTTGGCATGATAACGAAATTCACAACAACCAAGTAGCTGGTTACCAGACTGATAAACAGCATAGCCATAATCAGGAATAAAGTATGGGTAAATGTGCTGCGAGGGGAGAATCGCAATAATTTCATACACGAATTCCGTCAGGCACAAAGACATAACCCAGACCCCAGATAGTCTGGATATAGCGAGGATGGGCAGGATCTTCTTCAATTACACGGCGCAGACGCGAAACCAAGACATCAATAGATCGCTTCATCGTGCTATATTCCCGGCCACGAGCTAAATTCATCAGCTTATTACGAGACAGCGGCACGCCAGGATAAGAAACCAGTACTTTCAATACAGCAAATTCTCCACTGGTTAATTGAATATGTTCATCTCCCTGAAACATCTCCCGTGTACTCAAATTGAGGCTAAACTTACCAAAATTAATAATCGCATCATCCTCAGCCGGCAGACCCAATAACTTATTCGCCTGACGACGTAATACCGCCCGGATACGCGCCAATAACTCACGAGGATTAAATGGCTTCGGAATATAATCATCAGCGCCAATTTCTAACCCAACAATACGATCGACCTCTTCTCCTCTCGCCGTCACCATAATAATCGGCACCGGATTACTTTGGTTTCTCAGCCTTTGGCAAACAGACAGCCCATCCTCCCCCGGTAACATTAAATCCAATACGATTAAGCTAACAGATTCCCGTGTCAGTAAACGGTCCATCTGCTCCGCATTAGCGGCACTACGTACCTGAAAACCTTGTTCTGTCAGATAACGCTCTAATAACGTTCGTAAACGCATGTCATCATCCACCACAAGGATCTTGTTATCTACTTGCATTATCAAACTCCAAAAAACACTACATGCTTTGATAAATTTATCATTTTGAAAGAGATTAACCCAAAGATAGAAACCAGATATCTGTATTTTGAGACTATTCCTAATAGGACTTATTTCCACTGTTATTAATTCGAATTATTAATTTAGTGGTTTATTACTGACAACGAGAACGCAGTAATTCACTGTCAACTATCGAATTTCTACCGTTATTTCGCTATCCGCCAACCTATCAATTAACGCCCCGACTACCGGCAAATCGATAGAAATCCATTTATTAGCTGGATTAAATTCATCAGGCCGACTAAACGAAAAATGCCTTTGGCTGCATATTATCTTCTGACCTACGCCACGGCTTTCGGTTTTTCCTGACTAACGAGGATCTGGATCGATAATGTTCAGCTCACCGACGTTTGGACAAGAAAATCGCTCAACAATCGAGTTTTCGTCACCTTTCCTTACTATAGTAAACAATTTCGCTTGTTTTTTCTTCACTTAAACCTTAGTAGCCTGTTTCATCACCAGAAAGATTCACAGCATACATACTATTCAGTACACAGAACCATAAATTATATGATGAACATTATAAATATTAGAGCCAAATATCATAATGCGCAGACAGGTAAAGCAATCTTGTTACCGATAATGCTAACTCGAAACCATCTGTTAACCATATTATCTCCCGTTTTAACACCCGTGCTCACCGCAGTGGGAGCATATCGTATTCGCTTGCCACGCAGCCCAATCCATCAACAGTGATAAATTTACTCAACCAATGACGATCTGAATGTAACCAATACGCTAATCTTGCAAAACAGCCGGGATCTACCGATTAATGACTAAAAACCGAGTCTTAATTTGACATCTCCCAAAATGGACTGTTTTATATTTATGAGGTTAACTACAGTATCTACATCAAGCTAAAATGAAAACTAAACTGATAACCCGTGAAGGCTACAACAAATTAAAGGAAGAACTGGATTATCTCTGGCGTGAGGAGCGTCCAGAAGTGACTAAAAAAGTCACTTGGGCAGCAAGTCTCGGTGACCGAAGTGAAAACGCAGATTATCAATATAACAAGAAAAGGCTGCGGGAGATTGATCGGAGAGTTCGATATCTAACCAAGAGCTTAGAAGAATTGCGATGTGTTGATTATTCCCCCCAACAAGATGGGCGAGTATTCTTTGGGGCATGGGTAGAGATCGAAAATGATCAAGGTGAGATCAAACGCTTCCGTATTGTTGGATACGACGAAATTTTTGGTCGCAAAGATTACATATCAATCGACTCTCCAATGGCTCGGGCTTTATTGAAGAAAGAAGTTGGCGACAGTGCAATCGTTCATACACCAACAGGAAAAATGCTGTGGTACGTGAATGAAATCGAATATATAAAATATCTTTCGACATGACGTAGTTAGCTATATATCGAAGAATAACAACCGAATGAATTAATAAGCATAACAAGCAGAAAAAACCGACATTCAGAACTATAATTCGTGTATATATACGTGTAGCATACACGTATACTCAATGCCGGAGATAAATCATGACAGCAAGACAACGCAACACACAGAGCGTCACAATGACTGTAGAACGAAGCTTACTGAGCCGGGCACGTGAAGCAGGTATTAACTTTAGCGCCACACTGACCGCCGCCTTGGATGCCGAATTACGCAATTACGAAGCGCTGAAATGGCGGGAAGATAATAGGGAAGCTTTGGAGGCGTTAAACCGTTTCCATGATGAACATGGTTGTTTTAGTGATGAACACAGGACATTTTAACAATGCAATTCACCGTTTACCGTAATACTGGGAAAAACGTTGTTTATCCCCTATTGCTGGACGTCACGAGTGACATTATCGGGCAGTTAAACCGCAGAATTGTGATCCCACTGTTGCCAGTTGAAAAATATCCTGACAGCAGTCGCCCTGTTCGAATGATCCCCGTTATCAGACTGATAGACGACAAAGAATATGCGGTCATGACTCACGAATTGGCCAGTATATCTGTTTATGCTTTGGGTGCTGAATTTTGCGATGCATCGCAATACCGTAATCAAGTAAAGGCGGCACTCGATTTCCTCTTTGACGGTATTTAAGTCAGATAAGTGCAGACTGTTGCCAGACTGCACTTATCAACGGCAGAGATCCAATTAGCATTGAAGAGACCAGAGGAATTAGACAGAATGAATAATCAGAATCTCCACTATTTCAGAGCACTTAGTTTAATTCATGACGCAATCAAAAACGCGAGAGCAAATGATTCAACTCACATGCCATGCCGCAATGGGTAAAATCGATTATGTCAGCTGAACAGGTAAGAACTCGAATTTATTCATTAGCCCATTAAAAAATTTAAAATGGGTAGATTCACATAATTAAGTGCAACATTGTTAATCTGGAAGTAAACATGTTCGTATTCCATTAAATAAATTCTTTAGGTAATCCCTCCATTTTTAACGAAAATCAAAAGTAGATTTGTAATTAATTAGTTACCTGCTTCTGGAATAATGCGATGAAACTCAAATTTTTCCTATTCTAACTGCTCTTTTAGTTTAATTCGTATATTTAGAAACAGCTCATAGCAAGTCCGGCAACCCACTTATGGTTCCAGCAACAACTTTTCACATTTGGGGCTGATCGCAGTTGCTATAGCGTCATCGGCAACAAATTCGTTGAATAGTATCGTAACTCGTCAGAATAAGATTGGAAATTGTTTCTCGCAGAACGTATAAAGGGGGTTTTGTGAATATTTGAAGCCTATCCACCAGAAGAAAACGCAACATGAATGAATCTCTGAGCCAAATTATTGCAAGTGAGCTACAGGCACAGCCACAACAAGTACTTTCAGCGATTAGCCTGCTTGATGAAGGGAATACTGTCCCTTTTATCGCACGATATCGTAAAGAGGCTACCGGCGGTCTGGATGACACCCAACTTCGCCAACTTGAGACCCGCCTGAGTTATCTGCGCGAATTGTCGGACCGTCGTCAAACCATTCTTAAGTCCATTGACGAGCAAGGCAAGCTGACACCAGAACTGGCAGAAGCCATTAATGGCACTCTCAGCAAAACAGAGCTGGAAGATCTCTATCTGCCATATAAACCGAAACGCCGTACCCGTGGACAAATCGCTATTGAAGCAGGTCTTGAACCGCTAGCAGACGCCTTGTGGCAAGATCCACAGCAAGAACCGGATCTGGTTGCCGCTACCTTTGTTGATCCTGATAAAGGTGTCGCTGATACCAAAGCGGCGCTGGATGGCGCGCGTTATATCCTGATGGAACGTTTCGCCGAAGATGCCGCATTATTGGCAAAAGTACGCGACTATTTATGGAAAAATGCCCATCTGGTCGCTAAAGTCGTTGCCGGAAAAGAGGAAGAAGGCGCTAAATTCCGCGACTATTTTGATCACCATGAACCTATCGCACAAGTCCCTTCTCACCGCGCATTGGCTATGTTCCGCGGCCGTAATGAAGGCATACTGCAACTTTCCCTAAATGCTGATCCTCAGTTTGATGAACCACCGAAAGAGAGTTATGGCGAACAGATTATTACTCAGCATCTTAATCTGCGCTTGAACAATGCACCGGCAGATAGCTGGCGCAAAGCTGTGGTGAATTGGACCTGGCGCGTCAAGGTATTGTTACATCTTGAAACTGAATTGATGAGTACCTTGCGCGAGAAAGCGGAAGATGAAGCCATCAAAGTATTCGCTCGCAACCTACAAGACCTATTGATGGCCGCACCTGCGGGTATGCGCGCAACAATGGGGCTTGATCCCGGTCTGCGTACCGGCGTCAAAGTGGCCGTTATTGATGCAACCGGCAAACTGATTGCCACAGACACGATTTATCCTCATACCGGTCAAGCAGCTAAAGCTGCTGCGAGTGTCGCGGCGTTGTGTATCAAACACCAAGTAGAACTGGCGGCCATCGGTAATGGAACCGCTTCCCGCGAAACAGAACGTTTCTTTGCCGATGTGCAAAAACAGTTTCCAGAGATAAAAGCCCAAAAAGTGATTGTCAGTGAGGCAGGAGCATCGGTTTATTCTGCTTCTGAGCTGGCAGCACAGGAGTTTCCTGATCTGGACGTTTCACTACGCGGTGCAGTCTCTATCGCCCGCCGCTTGCAAGATCCACTGGCTGAATTGGTGAAAATCGATCCAAAATCCATCGGTGTAGGTCAGTATCAACATGATGTCGGTCAGAGTCAGCTTGCCAAAAAACTGGATGCCGTCGTTGAGGATTGTGTAAACGCCGTCGGCGTGGATCTCAATACCGCTTCTGTTCCACTGCTAACCAGAGTTGCCGGGTTAACCCGTATGATTGCCCAGAATATTGTCAACTGGCGCGATGAAAATGGTCGTTTCAATAACCGAGCGCAATTACTGAAAGTCAATCGTCTTGGGCCAAAGGCTTTTGAGCAATGTGCTGGATTCTTGCGGATTAATCACGGTGATAACCCGCTGGATGCATCGACCGTTCACCCGGAAGCTTATCCGGTAGTGGAAAAAATTTTGGCGGCCACTGAGCAAAAACTCCAGGAATTGATGGGTAACCCTACTTCATTGCGTGGATTGCAACCTCAGGATTTCACCACCGAGCAATTTGGTGTTCCAACCGTTACCGATATTCTGAAAGAACTGGAAAAGCCTGGCCGCGATCCACGTCCAGAGTTTAAAACTGCGACTTTCGCAGAAGGGGTGGAAACCATGAATGATCTGCGTCCGGGAATGGTGCTGGAAGGTGCCGTCACTAACGTGACTAATTTTGGCGCATTTGTCGATATCGGCGTTCATCAAGATGGCTTAGTTCATATCTCTTCGCTGTCTGATCGCTTTGTAGAAGATCCTCACACCGTGGTAAAAGCAGGTGATATCGTTAAAGTAAAAGTGCTGGAAGTTGATCTGAACCGTAAACGCATCGCTCTGACCATGCGCCTTGATGAGCAACCGGGAGAAACCCACTCACGCCGCAGTAATAATGCACAAACTGACCGCCGTCCTGAACGTAATGATCGGAACCGTAATACTTCCCGTTCTTCTACCTCAGCCGGAAACAGTGCTATGAGTGATGCGCTAGCCGCCGCATTCGGAAAAAAACGTTAACATTCCCATCGCTATAAACAGATGCACTGCTTCGGCAGTGCACGTTCCACCATTTTTATCAGAAAAAATCCAAACTCACTGATTTATGCCAACCTGAGTGGCTAAATTAACACCAATAATGAAAATAGAATTAACATTGAAATTAATGTTGGTTATTATTCTTATTTGCAATTATTATGAATTGGGTTAAAAATCGCACTTCATAATGAATGGGTATGACTCATTCTCGGTATTATTTTACTTATCACACATTCCGGAAGGTTATATGCAACTTCTTCCAGACCATAGTTACAAGATCATAGGCTTTTCTCCGAAGATCAGCCCAGCTTACCGGCAGAAATTACTGTCATTAGGTATGTTGCCCGGTTCTTCTTTTCATGTTGTCCGCTTAGCGCCTTTAGGTGATCCGATACAAATTGAGACTCGCAGAGTCAGCCTGATTCTGAGAAAAAAAGACTTGGAATTTCTCACATTAGACAACGCTCAATGCAACGCATAATCCGTTGCAAGCAACGAAACAGTTACTCTTAATTTAATCTGGCACCAAAAACATGAAAGCACTGACCATTGGCTTAATTGGCAACCCCAATGCCGGCAAAACGACATTATTTAACCAACTTACTGGCGCCCGACAACGTGTAGGCAACTGGGCTGGCGTTACGGTAGAACGAAAAGTTGGCCGTTTTACCACCGCGGAACACAAAATTGAGTTAGTTGACCTACCGGGAACCTACTCTCTAACCACGATTTCTGAACAAACATCACTGGATGAGCAGATAGCCTGCCACTATATCCTAAGTGGCGATGCTGACATGCTGATTAACGTCGTAGATGCATCTAATCTTGAGCGAAATCTCTATCTGACGTTACAACTGTTGGAATTAGGCATTCCATGCATCGTCGCACTCAACATGTTGGATATCGCTGACAGTCAGCATATTCAAATTGATATCGCCGAACTGGAGCGACGCCTTGGCTGTCCAGTCATTCCAATGGTTTCGACTCGTGCAACTGGACTGAATGAACTGAAACAGGCAATTGACCGCCATAAGCAGAATGCCGGGCAATCATTGATTCACTACCCCGACTGCTTGTTGCAAGAAGTTGAGACGTTATCTGGTGCAATTTCAGAAAAATTTCATGCTCAACAACGCCGTTGGTTAGCGCTTCAAATGCTTGAAGGGGATATTTATAGTCTGGAACGTTCCGGCTTTGCCGCCTCGATACTGGCTGAATCTAAAAAACGCCTGCAACAACAGCAATATGAAGAGCCGGAACTGATGATTGCCGATGCGCGTTATCAAAGCATCAATACATTGTGCATGGCCGTAATCGATACCCAAAAAGCCATGCCAAACAAACTTACCCAGGCAATCGATAAAATTATCCTCAACCGCTGGCTGGGCGTACCTATTTTTCTGGCGGTTATGTATCTAATGTTCGTGCTGGCAATTAATATTGGTGGTGCTCTGCAACCTATCTTTGACAGTGGTTCTGTCGCTGTTTTCATTCATGGAGTTCAATGGCTTGGGTATACCTTAAGTTTTCCTGAATGGCTGACAGTGTTCCTCGCGCAAGGTATCGGCGGCGGTATCAACACAGTTTTGCCACTGGTCCCCCAAATCGGCATGATGTATTTATTCCTCTCTTTCCTCGAGGACTCTGGTTATATGGCGCGGGCGGCGTTTGTCATGGACCGTCTGATGCAAGTTCTGGGACTACCGGGCAAATCTTTCGTTCCGCTGATCGTTGGCTTCGGTTGCAACGTCCCATCCATTATGGGGGCGAGAACGCTAGATGCTCCGCGTGAACGCTTGATCACGATTATGATGGCGCCCTTTATGTCTTGCGGCGCAAGATTAGCCATCTTTGCCGTATTTGCCGCCGCATTCTTTGGCAAAAATGGAGCAACTTTTGTTTTTTCCCTTTATATATTGGGTATTGTAGTCGCTATTCTGACTGGCCTGATGTTGAAATACACCATTATGCGCGGCGAAGCTTCGCCATTCATTATGGAGCTCCCGGTTTACCATATTCCACATCTAAAAACTCTGTTTCTGCAAACCTGGCAACGCCTGAAAGGTTTTGTTATCCGTGCCGGTAAAGTGATCGTTATCGCCAGTATGTTCATCGGCGCTCTTAACAGTTTCTCATTCTCTGGTAAGGCGGTGGATAGCATCAACCAATCCGCTCTCGCTTCGGTCAGCAAGGTTATTACGCCCATATTACAGCCCATTGGCGTTCACTCAGATAACTGGCAGGCAACCGTAGGTCTGATAACTGGCGCAATGGCAAAAGAAGTCGTTGTTGGAACACTTAATACCCTGTACACCGCAGAAAGTATTAATAATGAGTCGTTTAATGCAGATGAATTCAATCTGCTTGATGAGCTGAAAGATGCAGTTGGTGAAACCTGGAATAGTTTGAAAGATACCTTCACTCTGAGCGTGCTTGCCAACCCAATCGAAGCTAATAAAGGCGATGGTGAGATGGATAGTGGTTCTATGGGAACCATGAGCGCCAAATTTGGTTCCGCTATTTCAGCTTACAGTTATCTGATCTTTGTTCTGTTATATGTACCTTGTGTTTCGGTGATGGGCGCGATCGCTCGTGAAACCAGCCGGGGTTGGATGACATTCTCCATCCTGTGGGGACTGAATGTAGCTTATTCAATTTCAGCCCTGTTCTACCAGATGGTGACTTTCTCACAGCATTCGCAAAACAGCCTGATCATTATTCTGACCGTCGTTCTATTTAACGCACTGGTGTTCTACTTCCTGCGTCGGGCCCGCAGCCGTGTGACGATGAAGTTAATCAGCAACCCAGGAAATAGCTGCCACTGCTCCAGTGGAAACTGTCACTAGGAGTTAAAAATGATTAGCCTGTTACAAGTAAGGGATGCCGTCGCTCTGAATGGACGGGCAGATGCCAAATTGTTAAGCCACCAGCTTTGTGCGTCAGTACAGATGATTGCCGCTATGCTTGAACAACTTACAGTGATGGGCAAATTGGAAAAAATTGATGCAACTGCCTGTCTAAGCGGCGGTTGCAAACAATGCCCTGAAGCACAGAAATGTGATACGGCGGTTTATCGGATTGCTGGGGGGTGTTGAGCCATATTACAGAATGGCTAATCATATATCGTTAGTCTGAGACAACCCCATTTTTTTAAAGTGGGGTGTATCAACAACCAGTTAATCCAAAGGGTCATAAGCCATAACCACACACATACAGTCTATTGATTTACAGACATTTGGAAAACAAATTCTCCCCCAAGCGCAGCAGCATAGCGGCTTAAAGTATCCAGATTTGGCACACTCTTGCCATTTTCCATACGACCAATGTTTTGCTTCTGAGCGCCAATCTTCTGAGCAACATCTTGCTGAGTAAGATGTAACGTTTTACGTGCATCTTTAAGTTGTTTCATCAATTTTTTGCGGATCTGGATATCGTTATATGCAGCCAGAGTCGCAGCGTCTTCTAAAAGAAGCGTTTTAGCTTCAGAAAACGGGATAATATCATAATCATTATCAGACATTTTTAAGACTCCATTTAATTTCTTTCATTCGTTTTAACAAATTCCGTTAATTACAGGATACACAATGGATAGCAGTATATTCGCCTCTCTAACGCACTTGACAAAAGTGTGTATTTACAGGAACTGCTACCGGAGACTTACAATCATTTTCTTCAATCGTTTTACAATTCGTTTAAAAGGCGTTACATACATGTTTTTCACACCAGAATAATCATCGTATTTTTCGCCAGTTGCACCAAAAGTCAACACTTCATCTGCCTGAGGCATAATTTGTGTTTTAAATAAACGGTCCCAAAATGAAAAAATAAAACCAAAATTTTTATCATGGTGTTTAACAGAGCTACTATGATGTAATTGGTGATATGCAGGGCTAACAAGAATATCTCTAATAAAAGGAGGATATCTTAAGTAAACCATAGAATGTTGTAAATTCAAACCAAACATAAGAAGTAAAAACATAAATACATTTTGCCCAGCAAAAATAATATACTCATTCTGAGCATTGAAAAAATAAGACACTCCTCCTGCATATATACCTGTAAACAAGCTTGCTATCAGAATAAAAAATCCTTGATTTACCGGGTGAGACCTATAGGCAGTTAAAGGTGTAAGATTTTCAGCAATGTGATGAATTTTATGAAATTCCCATAACACCCTGATTTTATGAGATATAAAATGTTCGAAAAAAACTGAAAAGTCAAAAACAATAATTGCTCCTAGGGTCAAAACTAAGTTGAGAGCTATGCCAGGAATAACATGAAAGTGAGGAATGCCAATAAATGACAGGAGATTTATAGTTCCTTCTTTAAAGAATAAAGCTGACGATAAAATAAGGGCATATGTAAATCCAAATACTATCTTGTCGACAAAATAAAAAATGAAATCATCCTTTGATGATTTAGATGTTAATTTATGCGCTTTAACTACCATTTTGCTCGATTTTAATGGGTTGACCGTTTTATTTTTATAGGCATAAAACAAAACGGCAATCAAAAAAGCCATAAACAAATAGCCAATGAACAACCCATGACTTGGTGCAAAAAACACAGTTAATCTTTTAAAAAAAGGAATAGCAATATCCTGATATATAAAATCAAAATAACTACTGAGATTCTCCATATTTTTTCCATTTGTTTTAGTTTAAATTTGCAGAGAACCTGATTGACATTGGATGGTTTCAATCAGTCTTATAGTATCTAAAGATTTTTTCTGAAGTTCATCAAGTATATATTTGTCTTTATTTCCTTTGATGAAATCAATAAAATTATATACCATTCTGTGATGTTGTAGATCTTTAAGGAATATTTTTTTATATTCCTTATCAACCAATGGCTTTAGTCCCGATGTCATTTTTACTCTCAAAAATGGCAGCATCCTACCATAGACAAAGGAGCCGCAATATGGCATTACAAAATCTTGAATGCTAATCTCGCCCTTTTCACCAGATATTGTTACTTCCTGCCTAGTTGTAGAACCTCGATAGGATGAAGCCATACTGAAAGTTATATTAGAGCTTGTTAAACCTATAGCATTAAATTCGACAATAGCTCCTGTCTCTTTCTTCAAAACAAATGAGTCTAATTTAGATATCTCTTTTCTTTCAATAAGCGATAAAATCATACGAATAGGGTACCAACCAAGATCGCCAAGGGCACCTTTATCCTCAAGATAAAGGTTAAATTTTATATGTGAGTAATCGGTACTCGGCCAAAAAAAATTTGAGTCGATTCTGACAATTTTGCCCACATGTCTATCTATTAGTTTCGGTAACGAATTATATAACTCATTATGCACAAAGTGCGTTGCATCCATCCAAATAATATTTCTCTCTTTTGAGAGTTCAAGAAATTCCGAGAGAAACACAGATGAAGGCAAAGGCTTTTCAACTAAAATATGCTTTTTATACTCGAGACATAATCTCATATAAAACTCTTTTGTTGAACTGGGAGTTGCAATATAAACTGCATCCAGTCCCGGATCTTCGAAAAAAGCTTTAGGTACAGTGTAGCCTTTTCCTTTTCTGCTACAGAATTCGCTACAAAATGATTCTGCGTTATTTTTACTCCTTGATAATACAGAATAAACTTTAACACCAATATTAGCACAACTCTTAGCTATGACTTTTGCCATTAATCCTGTGCCAATAATTCCTAAATTAATCATAAAAGCACCTATAATCTAAATGTTCTGTTACTTCGACTTCAAAGGTTAAATTTTTAGGAACAATAATTTCATCACCAGATCGTACTAATACCCTCTTTTCCTCAATGTTAAAATAGGCTTCTCCATTATAAATCCTAAAATGCTCAGTAGTTTCCGCAAGCCAGCGATATTTACCTTTTGCCATAAAACCAAAGGTAACCAGATTATCATATTCATCTTGAAAATTTCGGAGAACAGATCTCCCGTCAAAAAAAATATATGTCTCTACAAATTTATATCGGCCATTACACATAGTAAGTACTTAGCTCCTTTATATAATCATCGTCGATACTTAGTTTTTCTTTAAAAGGTGATGTGATAACTTCAGGTACAGGATCGTAACCAAGATGTAGCCTTTTATCGAATCTTAATGATAAATCCCGTGTATAACACAAAATAAGTTGTAATCTATTTTTATATGGACAAGGATCTCTCCAGTGTTCAAATTTCTTCCCATCTAAAATCAAAAGGTCACCAGATTTCATATTTACCGGTTTATTCTCTACGTATAAACTCCAATCAGCTTCCTCTTTAGTATGTATTCCAATCGAGATAATGTAATCTACAGAATTTCTATCCTTATGCTTTGGAAGTGCATATTTCTTTTTATAATTCCATAAAAAAGAATAACTCGGATATACTTTTTCATTTACAATGTCTGATACTAAATCACAGTAATGGCTCAGCATGGCTTCAAAATAAGGTGTGGCATAATACATATGGGCTTTGGTTGAGTCATTATTCCCCTTTAAATACCCTAAATTTTTCGAAATAGCTAAATATCTGTAAATAATATCTATTTCTCGTTCTGTTATTGCATTTTCGATAACGTGAATACCACTGAACATTAATCATCTCTCCATGATTTTATTAATGAAGTTATCATGTCGGTTTTTAATTCTGGTTTCAATTTCATCAGCGGGGATACCGCTGATATCTGACAGCCAGTTAACCCCATCTTTATTGACGTGCAATATTTTCTTAAAAGTAGTCAGATGATCTATAACCATTTCTTTTTTAGCCGGTGACTGCTCGATAAGCGCCCTAAAGTATGTAATTCCCATTTGAACATGTCTCGCTTCATCCTGCATTGCTCCCTTATATATCTGGCCGATTAAGCTTTTATCACCGAAAGCGTGAATAAAAATGTTAAATTGCTCTAGAGCACCATTCTCAAGAAAAACATGACTGAGAAATGTCTCATCAAAACTTCTTAATTTGGCAAAGTGTTCAATATATATATCCCTAGTTTTCGGTAAATCCTTTATGCTGCCGTTTGCTAAAATTGCATATTTCGCGAAAAGTTCAGAGTGTCTGGCTTCATCATTAACAGCTTGAGCTAGTCCTATTTTCAACGAAAAATCACCACATTGAAGCAGTAACTCCGCAGCATTTTGCATTCCCAAAATTTCAACATGAACAGATAAACTCGCAACGACTATAGCGGTCTCGTATAAGCTCTCAGGGATCAAATCTCTCCCGGCCAAGTTCCAATTCAGATTACTATCCCATGTTTGCTTGGTTTTTCCTTTCAAGTACAAGTCATAGTGTTTTGCATTGATAAAATCAATATTGCTAAGCTTATTTTGGTTGTACATATTTATTCCTTTCCTCAGTTAATTTATGCTTTTTAAATAAAAAATACAGAAATATCACAGCAAGCAAGATGCTTGTTAATTTAAAAGTGAATTCGATAGAAATGAGTTTTGCAATATACCCACCAATAATTGGCATCAAAATTGCCACTACAGATGAAATCTTCTGTATATCTCCTGTAGCTTTTCCTACGTGCTCAAAACCAATAATATTTCTTACACCGTATCTAATTGCGAAAAACGTCACACCAGAGGCGATACCAACGAGGAAAACCAATAAATAATATGTAGCATAATGATATGTTTTTGCGTCTAAAAAACCAAACCCCCAAAAGGCCACAAAATTAGCCATAACGGAAAATAATAAGACATTCTTGGCTGACAATTTTTTAAGTAACCAGCCAGAAACTCGCGTTCCTATTATGCCACCGAACCCGAGAAGTGAAATTATGTAGCCTATACTACTTTGATTTTGCCCAATCTTCTCGAAGAAGATACCGAGCATATCATTGCTAAGAAAAAAGGCTAAGTTTGACAAAGTATAAGCCGAAACAAGTAAATATAAATCCGGTTTATTTCGCAATTGCTGTACGAATGAGAAACGTTCTACAACAGTAACATTTATACTTTTATTTACATCAAGCCGAGAAGTATTATCAAAGTACGATGTCAACATGCCGACCAGATTAAATGCCATTGATAATAACAGGACAAACCATAACCCATAGTTTGTGTTTAGATATACAACAAGCAAGGGAATAACTATTCTGCTAAAGTTGGTAATATATCCATAAATCTCATAAAATCTTTGAGATTCATTATCATCTACATTCAATTTTGTGCTTGATATTCCAAGCCCACACCGACAGGCTGTCTTGATTAATGTAATGACATAAAGAAATATAATTGGATCAGCTACAGATAGAAAAGGCATGGTAATGCCATTAATAAAGAACAGCAATGTCCTCCAATTTAATACATTTCCGTTGTCAAACAGCTTGCCGAATAATCCACTTGCCGCCAGAAATGGAGCAGCAAAGCAAGCACCCAATATCCCCATTTCGGATGGAGTAGCATGCAAGCTATATATAGCTATGATGCTTAAAATAGCGTAATCAAGATAAGTATCAAGTTCGTGGACACCTATACTAATGTACTTTTTCATCAGTTATCACCCAAGTGAGGATAGGTATAAATAAATATTTATACCCGTCATCTTTCAAGTTGCCTCTTTGTTGGCTGCACTCACTCACCCCGGTCACATAGTTCTCTATGCTCCCGGGGATTCGCTCCCTTGCCGTCGCGATGCATCTTGAAATCCATTGGGTATATATTTATTTGACTATGAATTAATTGAGCCGCCGCATTCACGCGGCGGACGCTTTACTTTTCCAAACCACGCCAATAAAAATCTGTTATCTCATCGACCTTACAATCCTTCTCTACTAACAAATTCAATCAACAATCCAACAAACTCATCTGGATGAGAAATAAAAGGCGCATGAGCGGCATGACGCATCATGGCTGAAACTGAACTCGGCCATTTTTCATCAAGAATGTTAATAATTTTCCTTGGCGCCAACCCATCAAGATAACCGTAAATCCGCAGGAATGGGATGGTAAGCTCAGCCAAAGGCTCCCTTAAATCTTCGGTACGCAAAATTTCCAGACCAACATGCAGCACTTCAACAGAAGGCATCGGCTGCGCCAGCACAACAGATTTCAACAATCGCGCATCTTGACGGGCGCTGTCAGTGCCTAATGTCTGTAAAGCAAGAAAACGTTCAACTGTGCGCTGGAAATCTTCACTAAGCTGATGTTCGAAATCGCGCAAAACTTCCGGCTTAATCCCCGGCCAGTCACTTTCTGCGCTGAAATGCGGTGAAGATGCCACGGTAATTAATCCGGCAACCTTATCCTGATGGTCAAGCGCAATCCGGCTGGCAACTAATCCTCCCAACGACCAACCTAGCCATAGCGCATTCTCAGGCGCATATCGCCAAACTTCATCCGCCATGTCGGCAAGATTCATCGGACCATATTTCTGGCTACGGCCATAACCCGGTAAATCCACCAGATGTAAACGAAAATGCGGAGCGCATCGCATTTCAATGGAACGCCAAACTTCTGCATTCAGCCCCCATCCGTGCAGCAACACAAGATCACGCGAATCTCCCGCAGAAGTCTGCCAAAATAGATCAGCCATTGTTATTCTCAACTTTATTTGCCATCAAGGAAGAAGTCTATGCTAACAATGGTTGGGTACTGTTGGCTATGCCATCAGCCTCTTTGGTTGCCACATCATGGAATATGCAGCTTTTGCAACAAACGGTTGAAACGTTTGACAAACATGTGCCCGTGCTGCGCTCTCCCCTCAGAACTTCCTTCACTGCCTTGTGGACGCTGCCTCAAAAAACCGCCTCTATGGGAGAATATGATAGCGATTACCGACTATTGCCCGCCCTTGAGCGGCTTGATTCGTCGCTATAAATATCACAGCACCCCACAACTTGCGTCAGTTCTGGCGCGTCTGTTTCTGCTGCACTGGCAACAGGGCTATCGTGATGGACGATGGTATAAACCCAACATTCTGCTCAGTGTGCCGCTGCATCGACACCGGCGTTGGAAACGGGGATTTGATCAAAGTGTATTAATGGCAAAGCAGTTATCAGAATGGCTACAATGCGATTACCAGCAAAGCTTTCTACAGCGGACGCATGCTACACTACCACAAAGAAATTTATCGGCAGCACGGCGTAAGATTAATCTCAGGAAAGCATTTCAGCTTTGCGGCCCAGTCGCGGGACAACATGTCGCCATACTTGATGATGTGATTACCACCGGTTCGACCATGACTGAAATTTCCCGTTTGTTAATTCGTGCTGGCGCCCGTTCAGTGCAGGTCTGGGCGATTTGTCGAACCTTGTAGTCAATACGAAAATGGGCGTATTATAACCAACTATAGCAGTCAACTATTGAGCAAATGATATGATTAATATTACTGAAGCAGCGCAAGCTCATTTTGCCAAATTACTGGCAAACCAAGAACCAGGTACACAAATTCGCGTATTTGTCATCAATCCAGGCACCCCTACCGCTGAGTGCGGCGTATCTTACTGCCCGCCTGATGCTGTTGAAGCGACAGATACTGAACTGAAATTTGATCAACTGTCAGCCTACGTCGACGAACTGAGCGCTCCTTTCCTTGAAGAAGCTGAAATTGATTTTGTCACCGATCAGTTAGGTTCTCAGCTAACATTAAAAGCCCCTAACGCCAAAATGCGTAAAGTTTCTGACGACGCCCCACTTGTCGAACGTGTGGAATACGTTTTGCAGTCACAAATTAATCCACAATTGGCCGGTCACGGCGGCCGTGTCAGCCTAATGGAAATCACTAATGATGGTTTTGCTATCCTGCAATTCGGCGGCGGTTGTAATGGCTGTTCAATGGTTGATGTCACTCTGAAAGAAGGGATTGAAAAAGAGTTGCTGAACATGTTCCCAGAACTAAAAGGAGTAAAAGACTTAACTGAACACCAACGCGGTGAACACTCTTATTACTGAGAATGTATTACTAATAACGTATTACTGATAACAAATTTTCCCGTTCGGGTAATCGTCGGGAAAACATTATTACAATAATAACCTAACGAGATAATCTCTAAGTCTTTAAGAGCAAGTCAAAATATATATGGAACATTTTCAAACCATCAGCCCTGAGCAGGCTTATCAATACTGGCAGGATAAATCCGCCATCATGGTGGATATCCGCGATCCGCAGAGTTTCCGGGCAGGTCATGCATGCGACGCTTTTCATTTAACCAATGACACACTGAATGAATTTATGTTACAGGCCAATTTCGATCAGCCGGTTATGGTCATGTGTTATCACGGCCATAGCAGCCAGAACGCCGCTCAGTATTTATTAAACATCGGTTTTGAAACTGTCTACAGCATTAATGGCGGCTTTGAAGCCTGGCGCAGAGACTATCCTCACGCTGTTGACTCCTTACATAATCCGGCATAACACACCAAATGATCCGCGTAATCGCTATTTCAAACCCGCGTCTAGCGCAAGCCTTTATCGATTATATGGCAACCCATCAGGTCCATCTCACTATGCGTCCCGGTCACGATGGGCAACACGTCGAACTGTGGCTAGAAGATGACACGAAACTTACTATGGTTCAGCAAGAACTGGAGCAATTTACCCGCGATCCGCTAAATGAACGTTATCAAGCAGCTAGTTGGCAATCTGGTGATGTGAATCACCCATTGAAGTACCACAATAGTCTGAATTGGCAATATTTAAGTCGTCAGGCCGGCCCATTGACCATTACGGTTTTACTCCTAAATATCGCCGTTTATCTCTGGATGCAATTTGCCGGGGATTATCAGGTGATGTCTTGGCTGGCCTGGCCTGACGATAGCCAACATATGGAGCTATGGCGTTGGATCTCCCACGGCTTACTTCACTTCTCACTACTGCATATCATCTTTAATCTCATGTGGTGGTGGTATCTTGGCGGGCAAACAGAAAAGCATCTCGGTACAGGAAAACTGTTTGTGATTATGATTGTTTCCGCTGTTTTTAGCGGCTGGGGACAATCATTATTCAGTGGTTCTCATTTTGGCGGTCTTTCTGGGGTTGTTTACGCTTTAATTGGCTATGTCTGGCTAACCGGTGAACGCGCACCCGAACGTAATATTGGCGTTCCCCGTGGTTTGATGGCTTTTTCGATCTTCTGGTTGATTGTTGGACACTTCGATGCATTTGGGCTATCCATTGCCAACGCCGCCCATTTCTCTGGTTTAACTATCGGCTTACTGATGGCGTTATGGGATAACCGTCACACATTTAAAAATAATAACCGGCATTTTTAGAAACTTAGAGGACTATCGTGAAGCAAACTCAACGGCATGATGCAATAGTTGAGCTGGTGCGCCTTCAGGGCTACGTCAGCACTGAAGAGTTGGTTGCACACTTTGATGTCAGCCCCCAGACTATCCGCCGTGATTTGAACGATTTGGCAGATAAAAACAAAATACAGCGGCATCACGGCGGCGCCGCATTGCCATCAAGTTCAGTTAATACTGCTTATCACGACCGCAAGATCATGTGGTCGGAAGAGAAAGCACGTATTGCGCAACGTGTTGCCAGCCATATCCCGGATGGCGCAACCCTGTTTATTGATATTGGCACGACACCAGAAGCTGTCGCCCACGCATTGTTAAATCATAAAGGTCTGCGAATTGTCACTAACAACCTCAACGTCGCTACTCTGTTGATGACAAAAGAGGACTTCCGTTTAATCTTGGCGGGAGGGGAGATTCGTTCCCGTGATGGCGGGATTATCGGTGAAGCCACACTGGATTTTATTTCTCAGTTTCGGCTTGATTACGGCATTCTCGGCATCAGTGGCATTGACATGGATGGCTCATTACTGGAATTTGATTACCATGAAGTACGCATTAAACGCGCAATTATCGAAAACTCCCGTTGCGTTATGCTAGTTACTGACCATTCTAAATTTGGCCGCAATGCTATGGTTAATCTGGGTAATATGAACCTCATTGATCACCTATTTACTGACCAACTTCCCCCGCCAAGCATCCAGCAAGTGATTGAACAATATAACGTGCAGCTCGAACTCTGCTGACAGTTTTCTCTACATTTGGGGATAGCGCTATCCCCTATCTTCCCTTGTCGCTCCACCGTTAAGCCATCTTTTAACTTCTCTAATTAATTCCATGTAAATTATATGGATATGACAATATTTGTTATCTATATCACGTGAACATGTTTTTTCTTAACAAATAGTTGGCTATTGATCGATTTGTGATTACAATCATGAGCGAAAACGAGCATTAAAGAACTGTTTCGAACATTTTAGGGGGATGCATGGAAACTAAAGACTTGATTGTAATCGGTGGCGGGATCAACGGCGCCGGGATTGCGGCAGATGCTGCTGGCCGGGGGCTCTCTGTTCTGTTGCTGGAAGCACAAGATTTAGCCAAAGCCACGTCATCCGCCAGTTCAAAACTTATCCACGGTGGTTTACGCTATCTGGAACATTACGAATTCCGTCTAGTCGGCGAAGCGCTGGCAGAACGTGAAGTTTTACTGAATCTTGCACCACATATCGCTTTTCCGATGCGTTTCCGCCTGCCGCACCAGCCACACCTGCGCCCAGCATGGATGATCCGTATCGGCCTGTTCCTTTATGACAATTTAGGCAAACGTGTCAGCCTGCCTCGCAGTAAAGGATTGAAATTCAGCGCCAATTCTGTTCTGAAACCAGAATTGATCCGCGGTTTTGAATATTCTGACTGCTGGGTTGATGATGCTCGTTTAGTTGTCCTTAACGCTCAGGAAGTTAAAAAACATGGCGGGGAAGTCCGTACCCGAACAAAAGTGACCCGTGCATGGCGCGAACAAGAAGGTTGGATGGTTGAAGCTGAAGATCTGCGTACAGGTAAGACCTACACTTGGCGTGCAAAAGGTCTGGTTAATGCTACCGGCCCTTGGGTTAAAGAATTCTTTGACGATGGTCTGAAATTGAAATCACCTTATGGTATTCGCTTGATCAAAGGCAGCCATATTGTGGTGCCAAGAGTGCATGATGAGCCGCAAGCTTATATTCTACAAAACGAAGATCATCGTATCGTATTTGTTATTCCTTGGATGGATGAATTCTCCATTATCGGAACCACCGATGTGGAATATCAAGGTGATCCAAAAGAGGCGAAGATTGACGATCAGGAGATTAATTATCTGCTGAGAGTTTATAACGACCACTTTAAGAAACAACTTAGCCGTGACGATATCGTCTGGACCTATTCTGGCGTCCGTCCACTATGCGATGATGAATCCGATTCGCCTCAGGCCATTACACGCGACTATACCCTTGATATTCATGATGAACACGGCAAAGCACCATTACTATCTGTGTTTGGTGGTAAGTTAACCACTTACCGTAAGCTGGCAGAGCACGCAACCGAGAAGCTCATGCAATACTATCCCAATGCCGGAAAAGCCTGGACCAAAAATGGTCAGTTACCGGGGGGTAATCTGGAAGGATGCGATCGTGATGGTTATGCCCGTTTACTACGTAAACGCTACAACTGGTTACCGGAAGGTGTTGCTGTACGTTATGCACGTACTTACGGCAGTCACAGCGAACTGATTCTACAAAATGCTAATAATCTGGCAGAACTGGGGGAATCCTTCGGTCACGGACTGTATGAAGCAGAGCTTCGTTATCTGGTTGATAATGAGTGGGTTGTTGAGCTGGATGACGCAATTTGGCGCCGTACCAAACTGGGTATGTGGCTGAATGAAGAACAGAAGCAGCGCGTTGCAGCATGGTTGGCGGAGAATGCTAAACCTCGTAGCGAGATTTGATTTTTCTTCACAGAAAATCATTGATCTTCCAGTTTAGGAAACTCAATTACCGCGAGAATGTTAAAAACTTTCTCGCGGTTTTTATTACGTTGAACTTATGCCCTATTTTTCTTTTGAACGTTATATCAATCTTTCCAATTCCGGATTGATACATAAATTGGCCAAATATTATATATAATCAGTGTAAAATACTGTCCTCTGCTCCATGTTGGAGCAATTAACAACGAATATTTTAAGATTCTTATATAAATAATACTTTTGATTCTTTTATATTATGGAGATAATATAGACACTTCTATTAACTGTTATGGGATTAATATAGGATGTTTATATGAGCTTTTCTATTTACTTAAAACTAACTGGCCGCAAACAAGGGTTAATATCATCAGGGTGTTCAACATCTGACTCCATAGGAAATAGATATCAAATTGGACATGAAGATGAAATTCAAGTTTTATCTTTCGTTCATAGTCTAACTAGAGAACAAAATTCTGATCATCACCCAGTAGATTTCATAAAAATAATAGATAAATCATCTCCTCTACTTGGCATAGCTATTTCTAATAATGAAGTTTTAAATGCTTTTTTTGATTTTTACAGAATTAATTCTTTTGGTGTTATGGAAAAGTTCTACACCGTTGAGTTAAGAGATGCTTCTATTGTTGATATATGTGCTAATTATCCTCACAGTATAGATAGTTCAAATGCAATACCATTTGAAACTATTTCTCTAGCATATAAAAGCATAACATGGAAACACCACATAGCTGGAACTTCAGGCTATAGCATCTGGGATGATAGAGTGTACTAACACGTTATTAATCAATGCTATACCTTATTGTTGAAGTTATTTTAACTTCAACAGTTTTTTCTTTACTTTTATTGTAACAAAATACGACGCTATAAGAATAATTATCCCTCCAATTATACCAAATCCTTCTGGGGTAATTACAAACCATGCTAAACAAAGAGCAAATGTTATGAAAATTCCAACAAGATCTATTACAAAAGATTTAATCAAGTCCATTTTTCTTCACCAATTATCTCATGTTAAGTTAAAGGTAAATTAGTCTTTCTATTTCATCTAAAAGTAATTTTTCATCTTCTAAGGTCATGATATTTTTTCTATAAATATTTATTAATTTCGCCATGTATGGTTCAACCAAAAAATAAAGCATTTCTAACCCCTTTTTCTTTAAGGCTAAATATGTCACAGGGGATTCTATTTTTAATTTCCGTGCAGATCTAGCTGCTTTTTCAAAGATTCCATAAATAGCAAGGGAGTTTATTGATATGTTTAAAAATGTTGCTATTTTTGCTTTTACAGATGGAACTGCATTTATCTTAACCGATATTAAACTTGTTATTGCAGTAGCTACACTAATCTTTGTTGCTGTTTGAACGCCATATGTTGCTACTACTAAATTAAATTTCTCAGATATAATTCTTTGTGTTCTCTCAGGAATAAAATCATACATTGTATTTATGATTGTAAACACAATATCATAAATGACATCTCCTTTTTTAAAAATCGTCTTAATAGCTGCATCAATCATTCTCTGGTCTTCATTGGATATCTGCTTACCATAAATATCTTTATACAAAAAAGCTTGAGAGTTTCTTAATCTAACTAAACCTAAATAAATATCCTCCATAGTTGAATATACAATTGGTGCAGATTTTCTTGTTACATTATCTATGTTTTTTGCTATAACATGATCAGCCTGTTTTTTGTATGACAGATAATCCATAATAGAACTCCTTAGCCACCTATAGAATAGTCATTACGACATAGACATTTTCATTAATATAACTAATATGTCAATAGAAAAAGATAATAGATGTCACAGTTTCTCATAGATAGTAAGTGCAACATAATTACGCTACGAGCAAATAGGCCCGTATTCCTTTAAGCCATTCATAATCTCATTGGCATGATCTTTAAACCTTATGTTATGCAATACTTGCAATCATACCGTCAATATCCTATAAATATTTAGTATCAAATAACGACTTCATAGCAATCATTGCCATTCCTTACGTAAATTATTTTGATATTCCAATCCATCTGATTTTTTGTCCCCCCACAAACCGAAAGCACTATTATTCTGTTCTGAAATATTAGCATCAAGATAAGCATCTATTGCTTTTCGGATCTGTGCAGCACGTGACTTATCAGGAGAGCGTTCCTTCAAAATCTCAAGCTTCCTAATCGTTTCTTCCGGTAAATCTATATTAATTCTTACCATAGCAACCACATTTATTTCCTCTTATCAGATATCAGGTGTATGTATCATATACCTCATTAGTTCGACTGTCTATTTTTTGGTCAAGAAAATTATTTTGATAACTAATCAACAAATTTTACTCTGAAAATAGCGATTGATCATGTAAACAAAACATTTAAAACATGCGACTTTTCCATTTGCAATAATACCTAAAATAGCTTATAAATAAAGCTATTACATACATATCGATACGGCTTTTTTAATTCTATCTTTGATTAACTAAAAATTCAAATAAAAACAAATTCTTAATCTATTTTTAGGGAATAAAATTAACAAACGACTTGGTAGCAATAAATACCCCCAAATTATAACTAGCGAGATATTACATGATTATAGATATGAATATTAATGAATTATTGACAGCCGAAGCCTCATTTATGCTGGGAACCCTGACGTTAGAATCTAACATTATCGGGGTTATGAAATACGAAGATGGCGCCATTTTGATAACCCAAGATAGTCCATTCTACCCGAAGAACTATAAGTGGCCAGACCAACTACATGATCATGGAATAATCTCAATAGACGATAAAGAACTCGCTGTAACAAAAGTTTATACCGCTGGCCTTATCAATGGTCATTTGTATATAGATCAGGAAATAACGAAACAATCAATGTCGCCAGGTAAAATTATGCCAGCACATTACTTACCTGATTTACAGGGAATTTCAGAAAGAGATCTCATAGGGAAAACAGTAACTCTATCTGTGAACGACGAAACAAGATATAGGGTAAGCGCCGCACACTCGATGGCTCACTTTATGTCTCTTGCTTTAAATAAAGCAACTAATCATATATGGTCTAAAGTATACGACACCGACGATTTAGGAAATTATAATTTAGATAAAGCCGCCATTTACCAATCTTCTATCACAGAACTTCAATCCGTTGATATTTATCGTTTTGGTAAATCGATCAAAAAGAAAGGATTTGATAAAAATATATTAATTGAAAATCTAGATAAAATTAATAGAGAAGTTAATAACACACTCAATAATTGGCTAACCCAAGGAGCAGAAATCACTGTCGAATATAAATCGAAAGAGATCAGTGATACCAGATTATGGAAATCGACTATTGACTCCACAGTAGTCACTATCCCATGTGGAGGCACTCATATAAATAATATTAATGAGGTTAAAAGCGTAAATGTTGAAATAAAGATAGGTGAATCTGTTGATTTTATTCAAATAACCACTCATTGCAAAATATAGAGCCTCGATTTTATTTATTTTTATATTATTTTTATCTTATATACCCTATGAATTTCAAGATGCATCGCGACGGCAAGGGGGCGAATCCCCGGGAGCATAGATAACTATGTGACCGGGGTGAGTGAGTGCAGCCAACAAAGAGGCAGCTTGAAAGATAACGGGTATATATATTTTGGGTAACCCAGCATGCTTACGTTTCATAATATTTCAAATGGAGACGCTAAATGTATATCTATTAATTACACAACTGCTACAATGACTGTCTACCAATTTGCTACACAGGTGATTTATGAGAACACAACCTAAAGAAACCCCGATCAACATCCGGGCGAAAGCTTTCCAGCGGGAGCTTATTGACCATGCAGCAAACCTGCTCTCAAAGACCCGAACTGATTTCATCTTGGATGCTGCCTGCCGCGCAGCCGAAGATGCCATACTCGATCAGCGCCACTTTTTCGTTAACGACGAAAAATACCATGTGTTCATGCAGATGCTGGAGCAACCGCTTTCTGATAATGAAGGTTTTAAAAAACTGATGGGATATAAAGCTCCGTGGGAATAAGCACACCTGAAATATTAACGGCTGAACATAATATAAATGATTTTTATTGCCAGCATGAAACATTAAACGAATGGCTTTCACGCCGGGCTTTAAAAAATAATAAGCTCGGCGCGAGCCGCACATTTGTTATTTGCAAGGAAGGCACAAAAGACGTTATCGGTTATTATTGTCTAAGCGCCGGTTCAATTAATCATATTGAATCTACACCATCGCTTAAACGCAATATGCCAGATCCTATCCCTGTAGTGCTTCTCGGCCGTCTGGCTGTCGATGTGGAATATCAGGGGAAGAAGCTCGGGGCATTGCTTCTCCAAGATGCTTGGAAGCGTGTCGCCAGCACGGCAGAACAGGTGGGCATTTCGGCTATAATCGTCCACGCACTTGATGAGAGCGCTCGAACGTTCTATACGCGTCTTGGCTTCGCCCAGTCACCGCTGGAGCCATACACGCTGATGCTTCCATTAGGCAAACAGAAGTGACTGCTCCCCGCCGTAAAAACGGCGAGTTTGCTTGCTCTGTTTCTAACCGCTTAAGCTTACCAGATAATTAAATAACAGGTCATTAGAAGTTCGAATATCACCATTTAACAAAATTGAAAATTATTAAATACCAAAAAGAATTTTTGCTAAATCCTTTCTTCTCTTTGGTATATTATCGGAATAATATTTTATTCCAATGCAAGAATAACTATTCCTTAAGTATTAACCAACTCCACCGCTTCACGAGTCAAGCGACCAATTTCCTGCCAATTTCGATTATCCACCAGCTCTTGACTGACCATCCATGAACCACCACACGCCACAATACGCGGTACAGCAAGATAATCTCGGATATTGTCTGGTCCAATTCCCCCAGTCGGCATAATTTGCAGTTCAGTATAAGGCGCTAATATCGCTTTAATCATTGGCAAACCGCCGGAAGGTTCTGCCGGAAAGAATTTCAGCAGTTTTAGCCCCAATTCCATTGCGCTTTCAATCGCACTTGGATTATTCACGCCCGGAATAATAGGAATATTCAATTGCTGACAGGCTTTGACCGTATTTGGATTAAAACCCGGAGAAACCATAAAATCAGCGCCAGCCTGTTTCGCAGCAACCACCTGATCACGATTCAGAACAGTACCCGCGCCAATCAGCATATTCGGCTGAGCCTCTTTCAGTAGACGAATAGCTTCTGCCGCTACTGAGGAACGAAAAGTAATTTCCGCTACCGGCAAACCATTATCAGCTAATACCTTACCTAGCGGAATAATATCTTCCGCACGCTCAACAGTAATCACAGGTACAATTTTTAACTGGCGCAACTGCTCAATCATCTGTCTCATCGATTTTTCCCCTACTGTTAAAAGAAACTGTCAGTCACTGCTTTGGTGGCGCTAATTGGAATAATCGCCCCTTTATGCTGAATAACTGTACCAGCCAGACGATGCCCCATGATTGCCGCTTGTTGTATCGGGCAACCTGCTAAAAATCCTGCCAAAAACCCAGCATTAAAGGCGTCTCCCGCCGCCGTAGTATCGGCCACGTTAACAACCGGCGCCGTTGGGATCAGCTCAATTGGCGTGTTTTGTATCAAATGCTGATAATAACAACCAGTAGCCCCCGCTTTAACAATGGCTTCTTTAACTCCCGCTTGTTTAAGACGAATCATAGTTGCGGTAACCGATTTATCGCCCCACAGCTTGCATTCATCGTCATCTGTCACCAGTGCCAGCGAGGTAAAGGCGAGTAATTTCTGATAACAAACTTGGGTTTCTTCCACACTTTCCCACAATGCCGGACGGTAATTACTGTCGAAAACGATGATTTTTCCTTGCGCCGCCAGTTCAGCCAGCAAGTTTAGTAACTTTTCACGATCATCAACAGGCAAGATAGCCAAGCTGATGCCACTGAGATAAACAGCATCCATCTGCTGTAATGCTTGCATAACCGAAGAGAAATCAGGATGGCGCACCATATAACGAGCAGCGGAATCATTACGCCAGTACAGAAAGGTCCGTTCTCCCTGTTGATCAAGTTGAATCAAATACAATCCCGGTTGATGAGCCGGATCACGCAAAACCAGATGGGTATGAATACCCTCGTTTTGCCAACATCTAATCATTCCTTCACTAAGGGAATCCATGCCTAACGCAGTCACAAAATGAACGGCAATCTTTTGTTGGCTTGCTCGTGCTAAATAAACCGCGCTGTTCAGAGCATCGCCACCAAAAGTCTGATGCATGGTAGCGAAAGGGGCGCCATTAAGTTCAATCATACATTCACCAAGGAATGCAATCTGCTTCATAAATTTTCTCCCGGCAAGGCAAAATAACGGCGGGCGTTATTAAAGCAAATATCCTCAACCATCTGCCCTAACATGGCTTTGTTGTTAGGAATTTCGCCCTTTTCTGCCCATTGCCCTAACAAATTACACAGAATGCGACGAAAATATTCATGCCGCGTGTATGAAAGAAAGCTACGAGAATCGGTCAACATACCAACAAATTGGCTCAGCAGCCCAAGTTGGGAAAGTTGTTCAAGCTGACGCAACATGCCATCTTTCTGGTCATTGAACCACCAGCCTGAACCAAACTGCACTTTACCGGCGATACCCCCACCCTGAAAGTTACCGGCCATCGTTGCAATCACTTCGTTATCTCGAGGATTCAGGCAGTAAAGAATCGTTTTCGGCAACTCATTCGTCACATCCATACTGTCCAGCAAACGAGATAATGGCCAAGCGATATTGTTATCACCAATGGAATCAAAGCCGCTATCCGCGCCAAGTAAGCGGAACATACGAGTATTATTGTTGCGAGCAGCGCCGATATGCATTTGCATCACCCAACCACGAGCGGCATATTGCCGGCCAAGCCATACCAGCATCGCCGTAGTGTACTGCGCAATTTCAAGCTCAGAGAGAGTGCATCCTGCCAACCGTTTTTGCAGGATGCTATCTAATACCCCTTCATTAGGCACAGGAGCATAGCGCAGATTTTCTATGCCGTGATCAGCAACCCGGCAGCCATGAGCAGCAAAATGCTCAAGGCGACGCTCCAACGCGTTCAACACATCAGCAAAAGTAGCGATCGATACATCAGCCACGGCCTCAAGCTGTTTGATATAGTCAACGAACCCCACCAGCTCAATTTTAAATACCCGATCAGGACGCCAGCTTGGCAATACTTCAATATCGAAACTCTCATCTGTTGCGATTTGGCGGTGATATTGCAGAGAATCCACCGGATCATCCGTGGTTCCAACCATACGCACATTCATTTGCTGCATAATGCCACGAGCTGAAAATTCCGGTGTTGCCAGTTTTTCGTTGCATTGATGCCAGATTTCATCCGCGGTTTGCGGCCCAAACAATTTCCCGGTAATACCAAATGGACGACGTAATTCTAGATGTGTCCAGTGATAAAGCGGATTGCCTAATGTTAACGGCACTGTTTTTGCCCATGCCTGATATTTTTCATAATCGCAGGCTTGCTTACCTGTAATCAACGATTCATCAATACCCGCACAGCGCATAGCCCGCCATTTATAATGATCCCCTGCTAACCAAATCTGACCAAGGTTATCAAACTGGCGATTTTCAGCAATTTCTCGCGGATTAAGATGACAGTGATAATCATAAATCGGCATATCTGCGGCATGTTCATGATATAGCTGACGGGCAGTTTCATTGTTCAGAAGAAAATCTTCACACATAAAATTTTTCATATCTCTATTCCTGTCAGCCAAATCAAAGTGTCGCGACTGCGTGGCAGGCGCCGCAATCCAATAATAATTGATAAGCTTCGGTAACTGCCCGGACAAGATGCGGATCAGCTAATAATGGGTTGCCGAAAATTGCCAACAATGCAGGCACGACATCAATGGATAATCCATATTGCTGGTAAATAGACTTAAATTGCTCCACGAGCGGATCACGCACATCAATTAATTTGCCTTGTTCATCTTTACCACTGACATAACGCATCCATCCGGCGATACCCAAGGCCAAATGACGATAATCGCTGCCGTTTGCCAAATGATAAGTGACAGAATCAAACATACGCTGTGGCAGTTTCTGGCTGCCATCCATTGCTATCTGCCAGGTTTGATGCTTAAGGTTGGGGTTACTAAAACGCTCAATCAACAGATGAGCATACTGGAAGAGATCGGTTCCTGCCGGCATCGTCAAGGTTGGCGCTTGTTCTTTCAGCATCAGATTCAAGGCAGCTTGCCGGTAATCGGGGTTCGCCATAGCGTCAGCAATATGCGTATATCCCGCCAAATAGCCCAGATAAGCTAAGAATGAGTGGCTGCCGTTTAACATCCGCAATTTCATGGTTTCAAAAGGCATCACATCTTTAACGAACTGCGCCCCTGCCACATCCCAGTTTGGACGGCCATTGGCAAAGTTATCCTCAATCACCCACTGACGGAAAGGTTCACAGGTGATTGCGCAGGGATCGGATACACCTAACTGTTCGGCTATCTCCGCCAGCGATTCTGGCGTGGCCGCAGGCACAATACGGTCAACCATTGTGCATGGGAAAGTCACATTTTGTTCAATCCATTGCGCCAGTTTTTCATCACGTAAACGGGCAAAACCTACCACCGCTTCGCGGGCAACTTTGCCATTTTCTCTGACATTATCACAGGACATCACCGTCAATGGCGGCAAGTTACGTTCATAACGTAGACGGAGCGCCTCGACAATATAGCCAATAGCGGATGTTGGTTCGGTTGGGTTAGCTAAGTCCCGTTGAATTAACGCATTATTCACATCCAACTTGCCGCTGGTTGCATCAATGCAATACCCTTTCTCGGTAATCGTCAGAGAAATAATCGCCACTTGCGGTTGCGCTATGGTTTCCAGAATACCTTGCTGACCGACAAACTCAGGGTGCAAAGCACCAATCATAGCGCCGATAATTTTCAGCTCGGTTTTTTCTGTTCCTTTCTCCGCAATGGTACACAAGCAATCTTGCTCTTTAAGTTGTTGAATCAGCTTATGACCAGAAAACAAACTGACTTCACAAATTCCCCAGTCACTGCCTGTTTTTTCCAACATGTGATGAGTAAAAATAGCCTGATGTGCCCGGTGAAAAGCGCCGCATCCCAGATGAACAATGCGAGTAACCAATTTTTGGCGATCATAAGAAGGCAGAGAAATAGCAGGTTTGATTTTGCTGTTGGCTATATTACGGATCATAGAACAATTCCTGTTTAATGACGCGGATTACCTGAATAATTAGTAATTCAGTAACATCTGAGGCAACCACAAGCTCAGTTGCGGTATAAAGGTCACCAACATCAACGCGATAACCAAAGCGCAATACATAGGCACCAAAGGTTTCAATACCTTATCAATGCTGACTTCACCGATAGAGCAACCCACAAACAGCGCACTCCCTACCGGCGGTGTACAGATACCAATAGCCAGGTTGAAGGTCATAATGATACCGAAGTGGACAGGGTCAACGCCCATATTCTGCGCTACTGGCAGGAAAATCGGCGTAAAAATCAGAATCGCCGGGGTCATATCCATAAAAGTCCCGACTAGCAATAGAATGAGATTAATGACCAGCAGAATAACCAATGGGTTTTCAGATACTTCCATAAGCGCATCAGCAATCAAATAGGGCAGATCCGCATTCGCCATTGCCCAAGACATACCCATTGACGCACCAACCAGCAGCAAAACAATGGAAGTGGTCACCGCAGAATCGAGAATGATTTTTGGTAGTTTGGCGATACTGACTTCACGATAAATCAACACTGCCAACACAAAGCTGTATAACACAGCAATCGCCGAAGCTTCTGTGGCGGTAAAAATACCGGCAATGATCCCTCCCATAATAACCACAACCAGCATCAGAGAAGGCAATGCACGAATCAATGTGGTGAAAAACTCGCGCCATGTCGGCTTGGGCGATACCGGATAACCACGGCGTTTAGCAATGATTGCCGCCACCATCATCAAGGATACGCCCATCAAAATGCCGGGAATATAACCCGCCAAAAACAGCGCGGCAATTGATGTGCCGCCAGAAACCAGTGAGTAAACAATCAAGGTGTTACTTGGCGGGATCAACAAACCGGCAGGGCAGGAAGCAATGTTTACCGCCGCAGAATATTCCGGCTCATAACCCTCTTTTTTCTGCATTGGCGCCATCGTTCCGCCGACCGCCGCAGCCGATGCCACCGCTGAGCCCGAAATCGCACCGAAAAACATATTCGCCATAATATTGACGTGCACTAAAGAACCGGGCAAACGGCCGCCCATGACTTTCGCCAGATTAATTAGACGGGCTGCGATTCCCCCTTGATTCATAATATTTCCCGCCAGAATAAAGAACGGGATAGCGAGTAAAGAGAAGTTATCAACGCCGGCAGCCATACGCTGCGCAACCACGGTAATCGCCGCTTCCATTGGCAAAGTCATCATAATTGCCAATAATGATGACAAACCAATCGCAAAGGATACCGGTACCCCCAATGCCAGCAGCACGGCAAAACTACCGAACAACGCTAAAACCACTTGCCAATCCATAAGCCCATCCTCTTCTGACTGGTGACTTTAATGATTTTCAGAAATAACCACGTCTTTAGCTGAAAAATTCCGAATAAGAGCAACAATGTCTACCAGCACATAACAAATCATCAAAACACCGCTGATTGGCAGACATAAATAGACATATCCCATCGGTAGTCCTAGCGCGGGAGTGATTTGTCCGGTTTCAAGGGTTGAGATCACCAATATCGATCCGCCGTACACCAACACGATTGCAGCAAACAACGCAATCGCGGCTTGGATAACCAAACTCACACTATTTTTGCCTATTCCCTTAAGTTTCATCGTTAACAGGTCGATAGCTAAATGGCGATGTTGACCTGTGGTATATGCCGCGCCAATCATGGCAACCCACATAAACAGATAACGGGCGAGTTCATCCGTTACTGTACTCGGCGTACCAAACACATAACGGGAAACCACCTGCCATGTGACGCAAAACACCAAAAAAACGGAAAGGCTGACGGTAAAAAATGCCAAACCTTTATTGAGGCAATACACAAGGTTTTTCACGGGGCTTTATCCTTATTGGCCTCAACGGATACCCTATCTGGTCAACCAAATAGCGGAAAACTTTCAGACCAAAATCAGTAAAGGGAACTTTACGTTGCTTGGATTATAAGATCCAGGTCAAAAAAACATCCAGTGAGCGGGATCACAAACTGACTGGTTCACCAGTTGGCCCGATTATTTTGTGATATTGGTCAACCAAATTGCTTTTACTTTTTGACGAAATCCAAAGTGATGCTTATGGTTTGACCGTCAGTTCAGTTGTGCCCGTAACCTATTTACAACAATTGGAGAACGAACAATGAGCAATTCTAAGCGTATTTTATCTACTGTAATCGGTGCGATATTTGCCTTAGGCGCGTCACACGTTATGGCAGTAACCACATTAAAACTCAGCCATAACCATAACCGCGACCATGCAGTGCACAAGGCAATGACTCAGTTTGCGGATGAAGTTCGCCAAAAAACGAATGGCGATGTTCGTATTCGAATCTATCCAGACGCACAATTGGGAACCAACGGGAATCGATGGAACTGATGCAAAATGGCGCTTTGGATTTAGTTAAATCTAACGCCGCAGAATTGGAAGCTTTTTCGCCCGCTTATTCCGCTTTTAACTTACCTTATCTGTTCCGCGATAAAGCCCATTACGAAAAAATTAAAAACGGCGAAATTGGTAAAGAGATTCTGACATCCAGCAAAAACCGTGGCTTTATTGGCATAACCTACTATGAAGCAGGCGCTCGCAGCTTCTACGCCAAAAAACCTATCCGCACGCCTGAGGATCTAAAAGGTATGAAAATTCGGGTCCAGCCTAGCCCAACCGCCATTTCGATGGTGAAAAACTTAGGCGGTAACCCAACACCGCTGGCCTACGGCGAACTGTATACTGCTCTACAACAGGGTGTGGTAGATGCCGCAGAAAATAATATTCCCTCTTTTAGCCTGAGCCGTCACAGTGAAGTTGCTAGATATTTCTCACTGGATAAGCATACAATGGTGCCAGACGTCTTGGTTATTTCTAATAAATCGTTAAATAAGCTGTCATCAGAACAACAAAAAATTCTCATCAATGCTGCCATTAACTCCTCTCAATATATGACGAAATTGTGGGAAAAATCAGAAGAGAAAGAGCGTCAGAACGCAGAAAAAATTGGGGTCCAGTTTGTCGATGTTGATAAAAAATCGTTTGAAGAGGCTGTCAAACCGATGTACGACGACATAAAGAAAAACGACCCAACGCTTTACCGTATGGTAGAACGCATTCGCGCAGTCAGATAATCATCGGTGAAGGCCAAACGGCCTTCGCTTTTAAGCAGCATTTTGGTTGACCAACTTTTGTTTTTGACTATTATCTACACAATATCATCAATAATCATGACAACAATAGTGACACAATGAAGCATTTATTTGAGCCAAAACGTCCTTATCAAGAAGTCGGCATCTCGTTAAGAGAGATGATTGCCAACCAAAAATATCGTATCGGGGATCGCTTACCTCCAGAACGAGAACTTGCTGAATTATTAAAAGTTTCCAGAACGGTTGTGCGTGAAGCATTAATTATGCTCGAACTAGAAAACCTGATTGAAGTCCGCAAAGGTTCCGGCATCTATATTATTAACCGCCCTCACCTGCCGACTTCCTCTTCATGCTCCGTTAACGCAGCGGGACCTTTTGAGTTATTACAAGCCCGCCAATTACTGGAAAGTAATATTGCCGAATTTGCCGCCATGCAAGTGACGCCAAATAACATTGCTAATATGCGTCGGGCATTGCAAAAGGAATCCGAAGATTTGGCCTCCGGTGAAGATGAATCCGGTGACAGAGAATTCCATCTGGCGATTGCGGAAGCCACCCATAACAGTATGTTAGTTGAACTGCTTAAACAATCTTGGGCATGGCGGGAAAATAACCCCATGTGGCAGAAACTGCACACACGAATTACCGATAAAGATTATCGTAAAGAATGGCGGGATGATCATCAGATCATTTTATCCGCCATGATCAAGAAAGATCCGACGGCAGCCAAACAAGCCATGTGGCAACATTTGGAGAATGTGAAATTACGTTTGCTGGAATTATCTGATGTTGATGATCCCTATTTCGATGGTTATCTCTTTAATTCCTATCCCTACGAAATAGCAAAGAAACGTAATTAATTTACGGAATAATTAATAAATAAGTTTTTATATCCTGTTGTTCTGGTGAATATTGTTCTAGTGACTATTATTCTGGTGACTGTTTTTCATTCTGGCGTTTGCACAAAGGTAAATAACAATGGAACAAACCTGGCGTTGGTTCGGCCCAAATGATCCTGTTTCTTTAGATGATATCCGTCAGGCTGGCGCAACCGGCATCGTTACCGCATTACACCATATTCCTAACGGACATGTTTGGAACAAAGACGAAATCCTGGCCCGTAAAACCCTCATCGAAAATAAAGGGCTTATCTGGTCAGTTGTGGAAAGTGTGCCCGTCCATGAAGAAATTAAAACCCAGACCGGTCACTATCAGCAATGGATTAATAACTACAAAACTTCACTGAAAAACTTGGCGGAATGTGGCATTGATACCGTCTGCTATAACTTTATGCCTGTGCTGGACTGGACACGCACCGATCTTGAATACACACTCCCCGATGGTTCTAAAGCCCTGCGTTTTGATCAAATTGCCTTTGCCGCATTTGAAATCTATATCCTTAAACGTCCAAGTGCAGAAGCTGATTACACTGTCGAAGAACAAGCTCAGGCAAAAATCTATTACGACAACATGTCTGCTGCTGATATTAAGAAACTCACCACTAATATCATTGCCGGTCTGCCGGGGGCCGAAGAGGGCTATACGTTAGCAGAATTTCAGGCGCAATTAGATCGCTACAAAGATATTACCCGCGATAAACTGCGTGAACATTTGGCTTATTTCCTACACCAGATTGTTCCTGTATGTGAAGAATATGGTTTACGTCTGGCAATACACCCGGATGATCCGCCGCGTCCTATTTTGGGCTTACCACGTATTATTTCCACTATTGAAGATATTGAATGGCTAACAACCATTGAACCAAACCCGATTAATGGCATTACCATGTGTACCGGCTCCTATGGCGTCCGTGGGGATAATGATTTGGTCGAGATGATTAAACGCTATGGCAACCGAATCTATTTCACTCACCTACGTTCCACCCAACGGGAAGAAAACAGTAAAACTTTCCATGAAGCCGCTCATCTGGCAGGCGATGTGGATATGTATAACGTAGTGATGGAAATCCTGCGTGAAGAATATCGCCGCAAGGCGGCTGGAGATAATCGTTTGATTCCAATGCGCCCTGATCACGGCCATCAAATAATTGATGACCTGAAAAAACAGACTAATCCCGGCTATTCCTGTATTGGTCGATTAAAAGGTTTGGCAGAAATTCGCGGTCTGGAATTAGGTTTAAGGCGAGCGTTTTTTGAAAATAAATAATGGGTTTGAATAATTAACTGTATTTATTAGTAACCCTATAAAGGGTTACTTTATTTATATGGAGTTACATTAAAGTAATTGACTACAACTTTATACCCGTTATCTTTCAAGTTGCCTCTTTATTGGCTGCACTCACTCACCCCGGTCACATAGTTATCTATGCTCCCGGGGATTCGCTCCCTTGCCGTCACGATGCATATTGAAATCCATTGGGTATATATACAGGCTCATTTTAAGCTAAAATTTTAATTTATTATTTTAGTTGATTTATTAATATATAAATTTGGAGTGAAAAAAATTCTTATCGGGCCACATATTTTCCAATAGATAATAATAGGTTATGCCAACTTATTTTCAGCTTCATCTGTCGTATAACCCTCAGGATTAGGAGCAATATTATCTCTACGGAACATATACGGGTTACGAGGAGTCCTCAGTCCAACTTTTTTCCAATCTGGCCATTGCTCAACTATTTTTTTCATTTCGGCTACATAAGCTAAAAACTCTTCTTTCTCAGTCATTTTTTTAACTCCTCTATTAAGTTATCCACGTTAATTAATGATTGCGCCTCTCTTTCCATATAGGATAATGGTAGCATCTGCATTCTGAGTTTTCCATTTTTTCTATGCCATTTAACAGCCTTACCATCTTGGTCTTTCCTCTTAATTTTATAACCTACCCCTAAATTTGTAGAGAACAAATTGAAGAAACATCGAGGTCCAACACCCACAAATGGTTCAAAAATCACTTTACTATTAGAAATCTCTTCTTCAGGTATTGAAATAGAATCAGGGTGAAAATCAAAAGCTTTACTTTTAGGATAAGGCTCAATATACACAACTCGTTTTATACCACTAGCAACGATATGTTTTGCGCAATTATGACAAGGGAATGTAGTACAATATAATATCCCATTATGAGTGCTAATATTACTTCTTGCACATGCTAAGATTGCCTCCATTTCAGCATGAACAACTCTGCCATATTCGGTAATATCCTTTATCTTGCTTTGTAGGAGATACTCCTTAAATACTTCCTTTTGTTCATCTAAAATATCTTTAAGTATATCTTCAATAATTAATCTTTTCTGTTTCGTGTTTGAATCTTCGCCTATTTTATAATCTCTACCATTTTCAGCATCTTCGATTACATCTCCCACATAATCAGGCCAATATAATCCCCCGCCGAATCGTGGCACATCATTAGCTCCAGTTGAGATTATGTTCTTATCTTTCGTTAATACAGCACCAACTTGACGGGAAAGATCTCCAGATCGTAACGAAGCAGAAAAAGCCATAAACATAGCATACTCGTCAAAGGTTGGAGTAACATATGGATTACCAAAAATAAGATCTAATATTCTCCATATATTATTGTCGGTCCTATTTTTATTTCCATCATAACTTACAAAAAAATCAGATAACTCATAAGTATCTCTGGTACGCTGCCCCCATTTATTTCCCTCGTTAGAATCACGATTAATTAACTCTTTAACTTTTACTTCATCAATACACTTATCGACGGTAAGATTTTTTATCCTATGAGACTCATTCGTATATACACCTATCAGAAAAAATCCATTTGCATAAATATCCCTTAACGCATTGACTTCATCCGGATGTTTAAGAGAATTTATAATATATGCTTTCCTGACCGATGGTATTGGTAAAGCATTTTTCTTTCCTCTTCCTTTATTTATCTTTGCTGCCGCAGCTAATGCCAATATAGAATTATCCTGACTAATCTCCCGTAAGTAATTACCTTCTGACATTAATCGACTTATTTTTTCATAATTATCCTTTGTTGAGGGAATATCTCTTAATACTGAAATGATTTCAGAAGATATTCTTACTTCCTGTACATCATACCTGAACGCATTAAGTTTCTGTGTCATAGAATCTTTAATTATTTCCAGATCCGTTCCTACGGCACCGACTAACCCAATAACGACCTCAGAATCAAAATCACAAGATATCTGATCATTCCCAGATAGATATATTTTATTTATAGTAACCATGTTAAATATTTATGCCTATTATCGTTCTGCTCTATTTAAAATAGCCGTTAATTACATTTATAAAAATGGACAATAACATTCAAACAAATATAATTTCGTAGCTAAATATAGATTTTTCATTTACTATACACTGTACATTCTGATTTAAACTATTCTTCTAACACTAGGTTAGGAAATATGAGCTAACATCACATAATTTACCCTTTTCCATAAATTTACCTCCCTTCTATTATAATAAAAACTAAATTGTATCTCTAATTAGAGGGAAAGTGTATCCTTAACCTATCAAGGACGATGAGAATATAATCCAAAAACAATCTATTAAGCAATTAAAATATCAAAATCATATCGAACAGGCAGAATATCGTCATAATAGTTCTGCCTGTAAATAAATAGATTAGATAGAAAATATCTTTATGATCTCAATCTAATCTTCTCATCCTTGCAGAAAAACACCACTCTTAACTTATATTTACAACCCTATCAATTAAACCGGAATAAATTCTATCTTCCAGCAACGTGAATCATTGAGATAGAGGCGAGGTTTATCCGTATCAGAATTCCATTCGAAATCAACAATAAGTTGAGTACTGGGATGGAAATAACTATTCTCGTAAACCCACTGTAAGACCTCTTTTTCTCCTGGCAAGATAACCGCTTCAATATAAAGATCATGATTAAATGCTTCAATATTGACAATTGATTCTGTTTCGTGATTATAATAGCGACCTGATAATCGCTTAATATCAATATCACCTTTATCAGTCATTTTTTTCAAATAATAAACATTACCATTTTCATCAATCTGCTCCAATGCGATAACACTGCCATTTTCAATGACAGGTCTGAATCGAATTTCTCCTCCCTTCTCTTGGAATGTTCCATCAGCGTTAAAAATAATCGGATTACCTTTCTCGAATAAATTACCTAATAAATAGCAATCTTCCTTGGTAATAATATAGGGATAGGGATCTGCCCCTTTGAACATACCAGTGATATCAATATTACTGGTTAGGCAATGCTCTGGCTCAGTCATATCAGTATTAAATAATACATTAAGACATTGATTAGTAAATTCAACGGTATTAATACCTGTTGCAACAGTAATTGCGATACCTAATTTAACATCAGGTAAAATACAAACTTCAGCTTTAAAACCACCATAGGAACCATCGTGCCGTATTATCTTTTGCCCTTCACGTTGGCTAAGCATCAAACCGTAAGCATAATTGTTACGATTGCCATTGGTTAAATTCGGTGTACGGGACAATTGCGGCAACATATCCCGAACAATTGATGGTGAATAAAACGCTTTCATCCAGCGACATAAATCACTGACTGTAGAACGCAGCCCCGCACTCCCTATAGTTGAATCGTTGTGATCCGATCTTATCCATTGATTTGCATCTTCGTTATAGACATAACCTATCGCCCGGTCAGAGATAACTTCAGTCACATCATCATAGAAAGAGGTATTATTCATCTTTAATGGAATAAAAATATTTTCTTTCGCATATTCTCTTAACGATTTACCTGAAACCACTTTGATAATGTCCGCCAACAAATTATAACCCGTATTGGTATAGCTAAAATATCCTCCAGGAGTAAAATTAAGCTTTTGTTGCCGTTGAATCAGTTTTCTCAATAAATCTATATTGCGGTAGTCAAAATCTGAGTTTTTACCTGCCAAGCCATAAGGAACATATTTATCCCGTAACCCACTGGTATGATGAATAAGATGCTCAATGGTAATACCAGAGAAATGTGCCGGGAAATAATCCACATATTTTTCAACTTTATCCTTGACGTTGAGCTTTCCTTCTTTTTCCAGCAAAGCAATACAAAAAGCGGTGAACTGTTTTGAGACACTCGCCATATAGAATTTCGTATTTGGGGTTACAGCAGCAGAATGTTCAATGCTGGCTTGCCCGATATAGCGCTTATAAATGGTCTCATTTCCGTGGGTAACAGCAACCGCGAGAGCACCGCCATTTTTCTTATTTTCAATATTAACTAATTCATCTATTTTCTTGAGAAGCAACTTAATTTTATTTGTAGATATAGTAGATTCCATCATTAATTTCCTTATTTTAAGGTTATAAAACAGAATATATATATACGACCTGATAGCAATACATATACGGGCAATACTGTAAGACGTAAACAGGAAATATCCAAGTGATAATGGTTATCATTTAATATACGAAGGGCAATATAAAGTGACTACGGGAGCTAATGTTTGCAAAAACAGACAGAACATAAATATAATCGTTCTGCCTGGAACAAAGTATATCTAATAAGAAATATCTTTAGGTCCTCAATAGTATTAATCCCATCCGGCTATAACAACGCTATTCTTTATTCTGATTTATCACTTCATAAATTAAACTGCGACAAACTCTACCCTCCAGCAACCCCCATCATTGATATAAAGATGAGGTTTATTCGTATCAGAGTCCAATTCAAAATCGATAATAAATTCAGTGCCCGGGGAGAAATAACTATTACCGTAAACCCGCCGTAAAACATCTTTGTTCCCAGGGTAAGTAATCCCATCAATATAAATTCCATCGCCAGAAACAGAAATAGTTATCGTTGATTCTATTTCATAACTATAATAATTACCTGACAATATCTGAATATCGATAACACCGTCATCAATCATCTTTTTAAAATAAAAAATATTGTCATTTTCATCAATCTGTTCCAGTGCGATAACACTGTCATTTTCAATGATCGGTTTGAATCGGGTTTTACTTCCTTGCTGTTGGAATGAACCATCAGGGTTAAAAGTAATCGAGTCGCCTTTCCCGAATAAATTACCCAATAAATAGCAATCTTCCTTAGTAATAATATAAGGATAAGGTTCTGCCCCTCGGAAAATACCGGTAATATCGATATCACCGGTTAGACAATGTGGTTTTTCCGGTTCAATTATATTCGTGTTAAACAACACATCAAGACACTGTTCAATCCATTGAACGACATTAGTATTTATTGCAGAGGTAATAGCGACACCTAATTTAGCATCCGGTAAAATACAAACATCAGATTTAAAACCAGCATAGGAACCATCATGTTGTATTATTTTTTGCCCTTCTCGTTGGCTGATAATCAAGCCGTAAGCATAGTTATTGCGATTGCCATTGGTTAAATCTGGTGTACGAGATAATTGAGACAACAGTTCCTGAACAATGGATGGTGAATAAAATGCTCTGATCCAGCGACATAAATCATTCACCGTAGAATAAACCCCTGTACCACCTACCAAGGAACCATTGAGATCATACCTTGCCCACCGGTGCGGTTTCTCGTTATAAGTGTAACCCATCGCCCGATCAGAAATAATCTCGGTGACATCATCATAGAAAGCAGTATCTTTCATCTTTAATGGGGCAAAAATATTTTCTTCTGCATATTCTCTCAATGATTTACCTGAAACCACACTGACTATTTCCGCCAGCAAATGATAGCCCGTATTGCTATAAACATAATATTCACCAGGTGTAAAATTAAGTGCTCGTTGCCGCTGCATCAGTTTTCTTATTAAATCAATATGATGGCAATCAAAACGCGAGTTTTTACCTGCCAGGCGATAAAGTAAAGATTCATCACGTAATCCACTAGTATGATGAATAAGATGTTCAATCGTAATATCAGAAAATTCTACGGGGAAATAATCCAAATATTGCCCAACTTTATCTTTCACACTGAGCTTTCCTTCTTTCTCCAATAACGCAATGCAAAAAGCCGTGAATTGCTTTGAAACACTCGCCAAATAGAATTTAGTATTAGACTGTATAGCAACAGCATGTTCAATATTAGCCTTTCCTATATGGCGCTGGTAAATGGTTTTATTACCGTGGGTCACAGCAACAGCAAGAGCGCCACCCTTTTTCTTATTTTCAACATCAACTAAATTGTCTATTTTCTTGATAAGCAAATTAATATTATCTTTAGATATCGTCGATTTCATTATTATTTTCCTTATTTAATTTTATACAAATAGATATATAAAGTCAGCCCTGTAAGGCAGAACATGAATATGGACGTTCTGCCTAGAAAAAGTCCGTCTGGTAGAAAATATCTCGGGGATCTCAATAGAATCCGCCATCCCGCTAGAACAACACTGTTATCAATGTGTGTTTATTGCCATCTCAATCAAAACGCGACAAATTCTATATTCCAGCAACGACCATTACTGAGATAAAGGTAAGGTTTATTCGTGTCAGGGTCCAATTCAAAATCAATAATAAGCTCTGTGCTAGGAGAAAAATAACTATTCCCATAAACCCGATGTAAGACTTCTTTTCTTTCAGGAGAGATAATTGCATCGATATAAAGCACATCACCAGAGGCTGCAACAGTGAGCACAGCTTCTGTTTCGTGGTTATAATAATATCCTAACAGTAGCTGAATATCGGTACCACCATCGTCAATCATCTTATCTAAATAAAAAATGTTGCCATTTTCATTAATTTTCTCCAATGCAATAACACTGTCATTTTCAATAACAGGTCTGAACCGAATTTTCCCATCCTCCTCTTGGAATGTTCCATCTGCATTAAAGATAATCGGGTTACCTTTCTCGAATAAATTACCTAATAAATAGCAATCTTCTTTAGTAATAATATAAGGATAAGGTTCTATTCCTTTGAAAATACCCGTAATATCAATATCACTAGTCTGACAAGGCTGTTTTTCTAGTTTAATACCATTGGAATTAAACAATACATCAATACATTGTCGAACAAACTTGGAGGCATTAGTATTCATTGCGGAAGTAACAGCAATACCTAATTCAGCATCAGGCAAAATACAAACTTCTGATTTAAAGCCGCCATAGCCACCATCATGTCGTATTATCTTTTGCCCTTCACGTTGGCTAATCGCAAAACCATAAGCATAATCGTTACGATTGCCATTAGTTAAATCTGGCGTGCGAGATAATTGAGGCAATAGATCCTGAACAATCGATGGCGAATAAAACGCTCTCATCCAGCGACACAAATCATTCACTGTAGAATACAGGCCCGAACCTCCTACCACCGCATCATTGAGATCTTCTCTCATCCATCGGTTCGAGTCCTCGTTATAGGAGTACCCCATTGCCCGGTCAAAAATAATCTCGGTAACATCATCATAGAAAAAGGTATCTTTCATCTTTAATGGGACGAAAACATTTTCTTCTGCATATTTTCTCAGCGACTGACCTGAAATCACTCTGACTATTTCCGCCAGTAAATTATAGCCGGTGTTGCTATAGAGATAATATTCTCCAGGCGTAAAATTCAGCGCTTGTTGCCGTTGCGTCAGTTTTCTCACCAAATCAATATGACGGTGGTCAAAGCCTGAATTTTTACCTGCCAGGCTATAAAGTAAAAATTGATCACGTAATCCACTGGTATGGTGAATAAGATGCTCAATAGTAATATCAGAGAATTCTGCGGGGAAATAATCTAAATATTGTCCAACTTTATCCTTAACGCTGAGCTTTCCTTCTTTCTCTAATAAGGCTATGCAAAAAGCCGTGAATTGTTTTGAGACACTTGCCAAATAGAATTTAGTATTAGGTTGTATAGCAACAGCGTGTTCAATATTGGCTTTTCCGATATAGCGCTGATAAATCGTTTTATTGCCGTGGATAACAGCAACAGCGAGAGCGCCACCCTTTTTTTTCCTTTCAATATTAACCAGTTTGTCTATTTTCTTGAGAAATAATTCAATTTTATCAGTAGATATCTTTGATTCCATCACTAATTTCCTTATTTTAAGGTTATAAAACAGAACATATATATATGGACAATACTGTAAGACGTAAACAGGAAACATCCAAGTGATAATGGTTATCATTTAATATATGAAGGACAATATAAAGTAATTACAGGAGCTGATATTTGCAAAAAACAGACAGAACATAAATATAGTAGTTCTGCCTGGAAAAAAGTGCATCTAATAGGGAATATCTTTAGGACCTTAATAGCATTAATTTCATCCTGCTATAATCATGCCATTCTTCATTCTGACTTATCACTTTATAAATTAAACTGCAACGAATTCTATCTTCCAACAACGTGAATTACTGATATAGAAATGAGGTTTATTGGTATCAGGATCTAATTCAAAATCAATAATCACATCAGTACTGGGCGATAAATAACTATTCCCATAAATCCGCCGTAAGGCTTCCTTTTTACCCGGATATACAACCCCATCAAAACCAATCCCATCGCCAGAAGCGAAAACCGTAATCGTTGCTTCTGTTTCATGACTATAATAACGCCCTGACAATCGCTGAATATCGATACCCCCGTTATCAACCCTCTTTTTGAAATAAAAAACATTGCTATTTTCATCAATCTGTTTCAATGCAATAACAGTGTCATTTTCAATGATAGGTCTGAACCGGATTTTACCGCCTTTCTCTTGGAATGTACCATCAGCGTTAAAAATAATCGGATTACCTTTTTCGAATACATTACCTAACAAATAAGTCTCTTCCTTGGTAATAATATAAGGATAAGGCTCTGCTCCTCGGAAAATACCGGTAATATCGATATCACTGGTTAGGCAATGCGGTTCTTCTGGCTTAATCTCAGTGTTAAACAAAATATCAATATGCCGCTCCACCCATTCAGTAACCTCAGCACCTGTTGCCGCGGTAATCGCGATACCAAATTTAGCATCCGGTAAAACACAAACATGAGATTTAAAACCGGTATAGGAGCCACCGTGTTGTATTATCTTTTGTCCTTCTCGTTGGCTGATCATCAAACCGTAAGCATAGTTATTGTGATTGCCATTGGTTAAATCTGGTGTACGAGATAATTGAGGCAACAAATCTTGAACAATGGAGGGTGAATAAAATGCTCTGATCCACCGACACAAATCATTCATCGTAGAATAAAGCCCTGCGCCACCAACTGCCACATCGTTGAGATCATCTCTTACCCACTGGCGCAACTCCTCGTTATAAGCGTAACCCATTGCCCGATCAGGAATAATCTCGGTTATATCATCATAGAAAAAGGTATCTTTCATCTTTAATGGGACAAAAACTTTTTCTTCTGCATATTCTTTTAACGATTTACCTGAAACCACTCTGACTATTTCTGCCAGCAAATAATAACCTGTATTGTTATAAAGATAATATTCCCCTGGCGTAAAGTTAAGTACTTGTTGCCGTTGGGTCAGTTTTCTCACCAAATCAATATGGCGGTGGTCAAAGTCTGAATGTTTACCCGCCAGGCTATAAAGTACAAATGCATCCCGTAATCCACTGGTATGGTGAATAAGATGCTCAATGGTAATATCAGAGAATTCTGCGGGGAAATAATCCAAATATTGTCCAACTTTATCCTTGACGCAAAGCTTCCCTGCTTTTTCTAGCAAAGCAATACAAAAAGCCGCGAATTGTTTTGAAACACTCGCCAAATAGAATTTGGTATTAGGTTTTACCGCCACAGCATGTTCAATGCTAGCTTGTCCAATATGACGCTGATAAATAATTTTATTGCCGTGGATAACCGCAACAGCAAATGCGCCTCCTTTTTTTTTATTCTCAACATTAACTAATTCATCTACTTTCTTGAGAAACAACTTAATCTTATCTGTAGATATAGTAAATTCCATCATTAACCTCCTTATTTTATTTAAGATTATAAAATTCTATCTTCCAACAACGTGAATTACTGATATAGAGATGAGGTTTGTCGGTATCAGGATCTAATTCAAAATCAATAATCAATCCAGTACTGGGAGAAAAATAACTCTTCCCGTAAATCCGCCGTAAGACTTCCTTTTTACCAGGATAGATAATCCCATCAATACCAATCCCATCGCCAACGGGCATAACAGAAATGACTGCCTCTGTTTCATGGCTATAATAATGCCCTGACAATCGTTGAATATCGACACCACCGTCATCAATCCTCTTTTTAAGATAAAAAACATTACCATTCTCATTAATCTGTTCCAGAGAGATAACATTGTCATTTTCAATGATGGGCCTGAATCGGATTTTTCCGCCTTCCTCTTGGAATGTACCGTCAGAGTTAAAAGTAATCGGATTGCCTTTTTCAAATAAATTACCCAATAAATAACAATCCTCTTTGGTGATAATATAAGGATAAGGCTCTGCTCCTCGGAAAATACCGGTAATATCGATATCACTGGTTAGGCAATGCGGTTTTTCCTGTTCAATATGAGTGTTAAACAAGATATCAATATATTTATCCACCCATTTAGTCACCTCGACACCTGTTGCCGCGGTAATCGCGATACCTAATTTAACATCCGGTAAAATATAAACGTGAGACCTGAAACCAGCATAAGCACCACTGTGTTGTATTATCTTTTGCCCTTCGCGTTGGCTGATAATCAAACCGTAAGCATAATTATTGCGATTACCATTGGTTAAATCGGGTGTACGGGATAATTGAGGCAGCAGATCCTGAACAACTGATGGTGAATAAAATGCTCTAATCCAACGACACAAATCGTTCACGGTGGAGTAGACCCCACCACCCCCCACAGCAGTATTGTTGATATCATCTCTTACCCACTGGTGCGGTTTTTCGTTATAAGCATAACCCATCGCCCGATCAGAAATAATCTCAGTTACATCATCATAGAAAAAGGTATCTTTCATCTTTAATGGGACAAAAATATTTTCTTCCGCATATTTCCTCAACGATTTACCCGAAATTACGCTAACGATTTCCGCCAATAAACTATAGCCTGTGTTGCAATAGAGATAATATTCTCCAGACGTGAAGTTAAGCGCCTGTTGCCGTTGAGTCAGTTTTCTCACCAAATCAATATGGCGGTGATCAAAATCTGAATTTTTGCCTGCCAGGCGATAAAGTAAAAATTCATCCCGTAACCCGCTGGTATGGTGAATAAGATGCTCAATGGTAATGTCAGAGAATTCTGCGGGGAAATAATCCAAATATTGTCCGACTTTATCCTTAACGCTGAGCTTTCCTTCTTTCTCTAATAAGGCTATGCAAAAAGCCGTGAATTGTTTTGAAACACTCGCCAAATAGAATTTAGTATTAGGCTTTACAGTTACAGCATGTTCAATGCTAGCTTGCCCAATATAACGCTGATAAATGGTTTTATTGCCGTGGGTTACAGCAACAGCAAGAGCGCCACCCTTTTTTTTATTTTCAATATTAACTAATTCATTTATTTTCTTGAGAAATAATTCAATATTATCTGTAGATAATGTCAGTTCCACCATTAATTTCCTAATATTTAAAGTTATACAAGTAGGGCACATATATGCAATTTAGTAATACCACATATGCGGGTAGTACTATAAGGCGTAAACAACAAACATCCAAGTGATAATGATTATCATTTAATATGTAAATGACAATATAAAGTAACTGCGGATGAAAATAAAAATTAGCTAAACTTTACAAACAATTATTTTCTTACAGAAATCATTTTGAATCTAATACTTACAAAAACAGGCAGAACATAAATATAACTGTTCTGCCCAGGATGAAGTTTGTCTAGTAGAAAATATCCCCAGGTTCTCACAATAGCATCAATCCTATCCTTGTTAACGAAATACTGTTCTAAATTTGCATTTACTAACCTGAAAATTAAACTTCGATGAATTCCAAATTCAAACAACGTGAATTACTGACATAGAGACGACATCTATTTTTATCAGGATAAAACTCAAAATCAATAATAAGCTTAGTTCTTGTAGACAAATAACTATTCCCATAAATATGACGTAAAGCCTCCTTTTTTATAGGATGGACAATCCCATCAATATAAATATTTTCACCAGACGACATAACATTAACTATTGCCTCTGTTTCGTCACTATAATAGCGCCCTGACAATAGCTGAATATCGACACTATCTTCATCATTCATTTTTTTAAAATAAAAAATATTGCCATTTTCATCAATCTGTTCCAATGCGATAACATTGTCATTTTCAATTATCGGTCTGAATCGGGTTCTACCTCCTTGCTCCTGGAATGTACCGTCAGAGTTAAAAGTAATCGGGTTACCTTTTTCGAATAAATTACCTAAAAAATAAACATCTTCTTTAGTAATAACATAAGGATAAGACTCTATCCCCCGGAAAATACCGGTGATATCAATATTATCGGTTCGGTAATACGGTTTTTCTGGCCCAATATCGGTGTTAAGCAATATATCAATATACCGATCTACCCATTTAGCAACATCAACACCTGTTGCAGCCGTTATCACGATACCTAACTTAGTATCAGGTAAAATACAAATATTAGCTCTGAAGCCAGCATAAGCACCGCTGTGTTGTATTATCGTTTGCCCCTCTCGTTGGCTGATAATCAAACCGTAAGCATAATTGTTATGATTGCCATTGGTTAAATCTGGTGTACGGGATAATTGAGGCAACAGATCCTGAACAATCGATGGCGAATAAAACGCTCTCATCCAGCGACACAAATCTCTCACGGTGGAGTGAACCCCTGCGCTACCCACCACGGAATTGTTGATATCGCTTCTTATCCACCGTTGCGAATCCTCATTATAAGTGTAACCCATCGCTCTGTTGGGGATAATCTCGGTTACATCATCGCAGATAAAAGTCTCTTTCATCTTTAATGGAGCGAAAATATTTTCTTCTGCATATTTTTTCAACGACCGGCCTGAAACCACACTGACGATTTCCCCCAGTAAATGATAGCCCGTGTTGCTATAAAGATAATATTCCCCTGTAGGGGCGTTAAGTGCTTGTTGTCGTTGGATCAGTTTTCTGACTAAATCAACATGGCAGTAATCAAAATCTGAATTCTTACCTGCCAGACCGTAAAGTAAAAATATATCCCGTAACCCGCTAGTATGATGAATAAGATGTTCAATAGTAATATCAGAGAAATGAGCGGGTAAATAATCCAAATATTGTCTGACCTTATCCTTGACGTTGAGCTTTCCTTCTTTCTCCAGTAAAACTATGCAAAAAGCCGTGAATTGCTTTGAAACACTCGCTAAATAGAATTTAGTATTAGGTTTTATAGCCACAGCATGTTCCATGCTAGCTTTCCCGATATGACGTTGATAAATGGTTTTATTACCGTGAGTAACCGCAACAGCGAGAGCGCCGCCCTTTTTTTTATTCTCAATATTAACTAATTCGTCTATTTTCTTGATAAATAATTTAATATTATCTGTAGATATTGTCAGTTTCATCATTAATCTCCTAACATTTATAAAAAACAGACAAAACATAAATAGAATCCGAATTCTGGATAAGATATTGAACTAAACGCCAGTTCCAAGATCAGAATTTTAGACTAATAAAAAACTGCTCTAGGAAAGAACAGGCTATGGACAAGTTAGTTGAAATTTTCTGTGATGTCGATGATTTCTGCTGCTTTTTCATTCCTCAGTGGGAACGATTTTGTATCGAAAAGGGGTATCGCCAGTGTGTGGGCCCGCTAAATAATGACCATTTTGATCTTTTTTCACATGTCACATTATCGCAACTTGAAGGCTTTTTACCTGAAGTGTATCTGGCGATATCATCACAACGATTTTCCAACTTTACTCAGTTATACGCGTTTTATCGGTGTTGCTGCTTCTATTTTAGTGCTTGCATAATCGGGGCGTCCATATATGGTTTTACAGATCCAAGTTACATTTGATTGTTAACCATCAGGGCAAAATTGTGGCGGCTACAGTGACCGCAGGCAACGTGGATGAAAGAACTCGTTCATTAACTCATAGAAGGACATCAAAGGATATTTGAGCCAGGAACTCAGGAGAAGCTAGCAGAAACCGGCATCATCTTTATCACTAAAAAGCGACATAATATGAAAGCAGATGCGCTGGCAGAGTGGGATAAGATAATGTTATTAAAAGGTATATACCCGTCATCTTTCAAGTTGCCTCTTTGTTGGCTGCGCTCACTCACCCCGGTCACATAGTTCGCTATGCTCCCGGGGATTCGCTCCCTTGCCGTCGCGATGCATCTTGAAATCCATAGGGTATAGAAGCGCTCCATGAGCAGTTAAAAACGATTTCTCAGATAGAACATTCACGCTACCGGAGTATAAAAGGATTTCTGTTGACAGTTTTGAGTGGATCATTGCTTACTGTTTTAAGTTGAAAAAACCGTCCCCAGATATTTTCTATTCGGAAGAAGATAGCATAGTGACGGCTTAAACAAAATTCAGGTTAAATATAATAGTTCTGTCTGGAACAAAGTGTATCTAATAGAAAATATCTTTAGTCCCTCAACAATATTAATTCTATCCTGCTAACGAAACTCTGTTCTAAACTTGTATTTACTAACCTGTAATTAAATTGCAACGAACTCCACATTCAAGCAACGTGAATTACCGATATAAAGACGATACTTATTAGTATCAAGATCAAATTCAAAATCAATAACAAATTCAGTACTAGGTGAGAAATAACTATTGCCATAAATATGTCGCAAAACCTCTTTTTTTACAGGATGGACAATCCCATCAATATAAATCTCATCACCAGAAGATATAATATTAATTATTGCTTCTGTTTCGTGACTATAATAGCGACCAGACAATAGCTTAATATCGGTACTATATTCATCATCCATCTTTTTCAAATAAAAAACATTACCATTTTCATCAATATGTTCTAGTGCGATAACACGGTCATTTTCAATAACAGGTCTAAACCGAATTTTACTTCCTTGCTCCTGAAATGAACCGTCAGAGTTAAAAATAATCGGGTCACCTTTTTTAAATAAATTACCTAAAAAATAAACATCTTCTTTGGTAATAATATAAGGATAAGGCTCTATCCCGCGGAAAATACCAGTGATATCAATATCACTGGTTGGGAAATGTGGTTTTTCTGGTTCAGTATGAGTGTTAAACAAGATATCCATATAATTATCCGTCCATTCACCAACATCAACATTGCTTGCAGCAGTCATCGCCATACCTAATTTAGCATCCGGTAAAATACAAATATTCGCTTGGAAGCCAGCAAAGGTACCATTGTGTTGTATTATCCTTTGCCCTTCACGTTGGTCGATAATCAAACCGTAAGCATAATTGTTACGATTGCCATTGTTTAAATCTGGTGTACGGGATAATTGAGGCAGTAGATCCTGAACAATAGATGGCGAATAAAACGCTCTAGCCCAACGACATAAATCATTCACGGTGGAATGAACCGCAGCACTACCCATCACAGAATTATTGATATCGCTTCTTGCCCACTGTTGCGAATTCTCATTATAAGTGTAACCCATCGCCCGATTAGAGATAATCTCGGTTACATCATCACAAATAATGGTATCTTTCATCTTTAATGGCGCGAAAATATTTTCTTCTGCATATTCTCTTAACGACTTACCTGAAGCCACGTTGACGATTTCCCCCAACAAATAATAGCCCGTATTACTATAAATATAATATTCCCCAACGGGGGCGTTCAATGTCTGTTGTCGTTGGACCAGTTTTTCCATCAAATCAGCATTGCAGTAGTCAAAACTCGAGTTTTTACCTGCCAGACTATAAAGTAAAAATACATCCCGTAATCCGCTGGTGTGATGAATAAGATGCTCAATGGTAATATCCGAGAAATGTTCGGGTAAATACTCCAAATATTGTCTGATTTTATCCTTAACGTTGAGCTTTCCTTCTTTCTCCAGCAAAGCTATGCAAAAAGCCGTGAATTGTTTTGAAGCACTCGCTAAATAGAATTTAGTATTAGGCTGTATAGCAACAGCATGTTCCATGCTAGCTTGCCCGATATGACGCTGATAAATTATCTTATCATCATGGATAATAGCAACTGCGAGAGCGCCGCCTTTTTTTTCATTTTCAATATTAACCAGCTCATCTATTTTATTGATATACAACTGAATATTATCTTTAGATATCATCGATTCCACCATGAATTTCCCTATTTAAGATTGAAAAACAGAACATATATATACGACTTGATAGCAATACATATATGGGCAGTACTGTAAGACGTAAAAAAGAAATATCCAAGTAATCATGACCATCATTTAATGTATGAATGACAATATAAAGTAACTGCGGATGAAAATTAAAATTAGCTAAATTTTATAAACATTATTTTCTTTCATAAATAATTTTAGGATCTAATGTTTACAAAAAAACAGACAGAACATAAATATAATTGTTCTGCCTGGAACAAAGTGTATCTAATAGAAAATATCTTTAGGCCCTCAATAGCATTAATTCCATCCTGCTAGATGAACGCTATTTCAAATTTGTATTTATTCACTAGTCAATTAAACTGTAACGAATTCTACATTCAAGCAACGTGCATTACCGATATAAAGACGAGGTTTATTGGTATCAGGATCAAGTTCAAAATCAATAACAAACTCAGCACTGGAAGAGAAATAACTATTGCCATAAATATGTCGCAAAGCCTCTTTCTTTACAGGATGGATAATTCCATCAATATAAAGATCATCACCAGAAGATATAATATTAATTATCGCCTCGGTTTCGTGACTATAATAGCGCCCTGATAATAGTTTAATATCGATACTATCTTCATAGTCCATCTTTTTCAAATAAAAAACATTACCATTTTCATCAATATGTTCCAGTGCGATAACACTGTCATTTTCAATGACGGGTCTGAACTTAATTTTACCTCCTTCCTCCTGGAATGAACCGTCAGAGTTAAAAACAATCGGGTTACCTTTTTTAAATAAATCACCTAAAAAATAAACATCTTCTTTGGTAATAATATAAGGATAAGGCTCTATCCCGCGGAAAATACCGGTGATATCAATATCATTAGTTAAGCAATGTGGTTTTTCTGGCTCAACATGGGTATTAAACAATATATCAATATACTTATCCGTCCATTCACCAACATTAACATCGCTTGCAGCAGTCATCGCCATACCTAATTTAGCATCTGGTAAAATATAAATATTAGCTCTGAAGCCAGCATAGGTACCACTATGTTGTATTACCCTTTGCCCTTCACGTTGCTCCACAATCAAACCATAAGCATAATTGTTACGATTGCCATTGGTTAAATCTGGTGTACGGGATAATTGAGGCAGTAGATCCTGAACAATAGATGGCGAATAAAACGCTCTAGCCCAACGACATAAATCATTCACGGTGGAATGAACGGCGGCACTACCCATCACAGAATTATTGATATCGCTTCTTACCCACTGTTGCGAATTCTGATTATAAGTGTAACCCATCGCCCGATTAGAGATAATCTCGGTTATATCATCACAGATAATAGTATCTTTCATCTCTAATGGAGCGAAAACATTTTCTTCTGCATATTCTTTCAACGACTTGCCTGAAACTACATTGATAATTTCTCCCAACAAATAATAGCCTGTGTTGCTATAAATATAATATTCCCCAGTGGGGGTGTTAAATGTCTGTTGTCGTTGGATAAGTTTTTCCACTAAATCAGCATTGCAGTGGTCAAAACTCGAGTTTTTACCTGCCAGACTATAAAGTAAAAATACATCCCGTAATCCACTGGTATGATGAATAAGATGCTCAATAGTAATATCACAGAAACGCGCGGGTAAATAATCCAAATATTGTCCGATTTTATCCTTGACGTTGAGCTTTCCTTCTTTCTCCAACAAGGCTATGCAGAAAGCCGTGAATTGTTTTGAAGCACTCGCTAAATAGAATTTAGTATTAGGCTGTATAGCAACAGCATGTTCCATGCTAGCTTGCCCGATATGACGCTGATAAATTATCTTATCATCATGGATAATAGCGACTGCGAGAGCGCCGCCTTTTTTTTCATTTTCAATATTAACCAGATCATCTATTTTATTGATAAACAACTGAATATTATTTTTAGATATCATCGATTCCATCATTAATTTCCTTATATTATGTTATAAAACAAGACATATATATGCAGTCTGATAGCAATATATATGTGGGCAGTACTGTAAGACGGAAATAACCAACATCCAAGTAATAACTATTATCATTTAATATATAAAGAGAAACAGAAAGTGACTGCGGCCATTCATCGGAATAGGTGAATTCATGCTAGCAGTGATTCTCTACCAGCAATCATTTCAGAACTCATATTTAAATACAGAATTAAATAACCTGTTACTATTCACAATTATAGAAATGATGGGGAGAAAGGGGGGAATACAAACAAGATGCATGCACACACTGTGATTAATGTTAACCTAAAAGTAACTGTGTGCATGCAGGTATTTATCTCTAGCATTTACATCCGTCGTATATAAATGTAGAGGCATATTTAGCATGGTCAAATATTGGGAGAACTTTCAATCCTATAATCACTTTTATACCCCAATACACAACTCGCATAAAAGTGGCTATCATATGCAAGATATTTAATGCAAACATGACTGCATCCCAAAGGGAATATCTCCAGATAGCCATCATTATTTCCTAGTCAAGATAAGACTGTAAAGTTCCGCGCCGTCTTACATCCACGGTTGCACAATGGAAGGAACCGCCGAACGTATTAAAATTCCTGAAATTACATGGAATCGGCGTAAAGCCCCAACGTTTCATTGCAGCGATCATTGGCTCATCCTGCCTTTCAACAATCACCCGCTGCTCATCCAACATCAGAATATTCATGTTAATCCATTTACTGGTCGTATACAGAGGATGGTCATCAGGAATAACCGGATGAGGCGCATGTAATACATCCCATTTCCTAAACAGTTCAGGAACTTTTAACACCTTTTCTGGGTTAATCAACAGTTTTCCTGGCGCCATAGGAACAAAGGTGGCATCAATGTGCATAGGGCTATCATCGTTAAACTCAAAAACATGAATACGATATTCATCACCTATATGACGACGAAGCCATTCAATACCAAATTCATTTGTGACATGGCTCTTTTGAGCAATGATGTCTCGCCCACATCGGATAAAATCCGCAGCATCAAAAGTCGGTTCAAACTCAGTTATAGCAAGGGGAACACGCTCCTTGCCATTAGGCTGATGCCATTCGAAATTATATTGTTCCTCGATCAACTGTGGCTTTGGCCCGGCGCTCCATTTCGCACCTTTCTTAAAGTAATCTTTAAGTAAAGTCTTATATGCCGCCGTCTCAAAATAACGAGAACGCCATGCTAGCGGGCATTCAATAATATCATTTCCAATAACTAACAGCACATCGCGAGGCATTGCACAATAAAACCCTGTACTACTCCAGCCTGGTGCGCCAAATACCTGAGATTGGTCTTGCGGATCTGGGCGACGTACTGTCACACCTTCACCTCTAAGAATATGGACAAACTCTTCTAATTCTCTAGATGCTGCATCAATTTGCTCTTGCGGAAATGACCGACCTGCATACCGATGAAAATTTTCAATCTGATTCGATGGTAGTATCGGTTCTATCGCCATATGCCAGCCGGGAAATCTGGCGCCATCAACTACACCGACAATAACCTCCTCAAGTGGGTCCCATTCATTAAAAGAACAAACGGGGGAAGAAACCTTACAATTACTATCTGTTACATTTGAATCAAGCATGTCGTCTCCTGATATTATAAATATTATGTCGCTTTAAAACCATAACAATTGTATTAATCGCGACCCTATTCCCATCAATATAAACCTCTTAGAAAAAATTCGATTTAAATATGTCATCATACATAATATTATGGATTTACATCTCTTTCTGTTAAAAAAATCAAATTAACTATAATTTTTTTAGATC